>NZ_JBBMFJ010000083.1:0-540 GCF_040096075.1 Ventrimonas faecis | reverse complement strand
GGATTGATAACTGGGGTGAAGTCGTAACAAGGTAGCCGTATCGGAAGGTGCGGCTGGATCACCTCCTTTCTAAGGAATAGAAAAGTAGGGGTTTTAAACACTGTTGAATCTTTGATACAAGGTTCTAACATTTCCGGTGCCGATGCGCTTGTGGGAAACACCCGTTCCCATCCCGAACACGACGGTTAAGACGCAGGCGGCCGATGGTACTATGCTGGAGACGGCATGGGAGAGCAGGTGGGTGCCGGAATATTTATTAAAATCACTCACGAGAGTGTTTTATATAGAACGGACACATTTTAATGGGTGGAGATAAAGGCGAAACCTGTGATGGATAAAACTGAGAAGAATGTGTTAACCTACTTCAGCAGGGTAGTGCTGTTCCATATAACTGGTTTTTACCAGTGATTAGAGAGTTCAAAAACCTTTGAGTTTTCTAATGACTGATAAAACATCAGTCAGACATGTACCTTGAAAACTGCATATTGAATTAATCAAGATAAAATCTTTTAAAAGATAATATCAAGACATCCGAGGTGT
>NZ_JBBMFJ010000082.1:0-545 GCF_040096075.1 Ventrimonas faecis | reverse complement strand
AGCCTCCCACCTATCCTGTACATGTATAACCGAATCCCAGTATCAAGCTGGAGTAAAGCTCCATGGGGTCTTTCCGTCCTGGCGCAGGTAACCAGCATCTTCACTGGTACTTCAATTTCACCGGGTGCATTGTCGAGACAGCGCTCAAATCATTACGCCTTTCGTGCGGGTCGGAACTTACCCGACAAGGAATTTCGCTACCTTAGGACCGTTATAGTTACGGCCGCCGTTTACTGGGGCTTAAATTCAAAGCTTCGATTGCTCTAACCTCTCCTCTTAACCTTCCAGCACCGGGCAGGCGTCAGCCCATATACCTCACCTTTCGGTTTTGCATAGACCTGTGTTTTTGCTAAACAGTTGCTTGAGCCTATTCTCTGCGGCCTGCTTGCGCAGGCACCCTTTATCCCGAAGTTACAGGGTCATTTTGCCGAGTTCCTTAACAATGCTTCTCCCGCCGGCCTTAGGATTCTCTCCTCATCCACCTGTGTCGGTTTACGGTACGGGCACATATCACACAATAGCGGCTTTTCTTGACAGTTCGAATC
>NZ_JBBMFJ010000081.1:0-547 GCF_040096075.1 Ventrimonas faecis | reverse complement strand
TTAAAACGGTTAAAAAAGCAGTTGTGCCGCGTCAAAGTACAGGAGGGAATTGTGTTCGTGCATGGAATTGGACGTAGAAAAACACAGTTGCAGAAATCCCTGGAACAGCTGGATCAATATCTGGAGAAACTAAAGGAATATACGAAAAAACTGTATACGCTTGGAGATAGAAACAGTTATTCCAAAACAGACCCGGATGCGACCTTCATGAGAATGAAAGAAGATGCGATGCTGAATGGACAGTTAAAACCTGCTTATAACATCCAGCACGGAGTGGACTCTGAATACATCACATGGATTGATATTAGCCCGCGTCCAACCGATACATGCACCCTGATCCCTTTTTTGAAAGATATGGAGAGTCACTTAGGATTTAAATATTCAGAAATCGTTGCAGATGCCGGATATGAAAGTGAAGAAAACTATCTTTTCATTGAGGGAAACGGACAGACCGCCTATATAAAGCCGCAGAACTATGAGATTTCGAAAACCCGAAAATACAAAAAAGACATCAGCAGAAGAGAAAACATGGAGTATCACGCAGACA
>NZ_JBBMFJ010000080.1:0-572 GCF_040096075.1 Ventrimonas faecis | reverse complement strand
TCATTTTCGCTGTATTATCAAATCAAACTTCCGCTGGATTTAGAGATTTCTATTCCATCTGATGATCCAGTTCGTCTGGTAAGTGCCTTTGTGGAGGAAATGGACCTTTCTGAACTATATAAAACTTATGGCAGGATCAGAAAAAATCAGGCAACGCCGCGTCAGATGCTGAAACTCGTTATCTATGCAGCAATGAATCGAATCTACTCAAGTCGAGATATCAGAAAAGCATGTAAACGGGATATCAACTTTATGTATCTCCTTGAAGGAATGCCTGCTCCTGATCATGCAACGATTGCGCGTTTTATCTCCCTACATTTTTCTGCCTGCGCAAAGGTTCTGCTTGCCCAAATGTCAGATCTGCTCTATCTTCTTGGTGAGATTTCGGGAAAGACCATTTTTATTGATGGCACCAAGATTGAATCGGCAGCCAATAAATATACATTTGTATGGAAACGGGCTATTACGAAAAATCAGGCCCGGTTATACACAAAACTAACTTCTTTTGTGGCTGAATGCGAAGAACTCTATGGAATCAGGACCGTATACCATGACCAGATATCCATCCACAC
>NZ_JBBMFJ010000079.1:0-585 GCF_040096075.1 Ventrimonas faecis | reverse complement strand
CTCACAAAGCGGCATATGAAGAGGCAATGCAAAGACCGATGACGGGATTTGTTGATTTTATGGGATGCTTTGAAGGGAAAGAGTTCTATTTCTATCGTTCGTATTATACGAGCGTGGCAGATGCATCTGGCAAGATTTATCGCATCGTCGGACGTGCGGATAAGATTGATGAAGATGTGAAAAAGGTGCAGCGTCTGCAGCGAAGCGCAGAGCGTGATTCGCTGACGGGGTTACTGAATTATGCAAGTTTGGTAAAACACTTGGAATACAACATGGCACTCTTTAAGTGTGGTGCGCTGCTAATCATTGATATTGACCATTTCAAATCAGTGAATGACCGGTTTGGCCATATGGTGGGCAACAAGATGCTCAAAGCGGTTTCGGATGTATTTACAGAGCTGTTCAGGCAGAGTGATGTGATTGCAAGATTGAATTTGTAATCTTTTTGCCAAATATTACTGATGCGGCGTTGGTACAGAAAAAAGGAGCACAACTGCTAGCGGCAATTCACCAAATTCAGGTATCAGAAGGTGAATATCTAAGTGTGAGTATCGGTGGCGCGATGATATCTGATGAGTCCGTATC
>NZ_JBBMFJ010000078.1:0-598 GCF_040096075.1 Ventrimonas faecis | reverse complement strand
ATACGAGCCGTAACCGGCATCCGCTACCGGATATTTGGGGTAGAATCCATAAATATCATGGAACTTATTCATGAGGGAGATGAAACAGTCCATATCTGAACGGTATTGGTTCACATCAACAACCGCTATATACTCATCCGCCACACCGACCTGGACATTATACGCCGGGAGCAGCTGGTCATTTCCCATATAGTCCTTTTTGATTCGCATGAAAGTAGCGGAATGATCCGTCTTGGAATAGCTATTGCGTCCATCTCCACAGATTTGGATCTTTTCTACATAGTCATTCAGCTTTAACAGATATTCCTGAAGTTTTTCATAATGGCGCTGCTGGACTGACTTTCGATGTCCTTTCCCAGCGACAAACGTTGTTTCATCCAACTGCCAGATTTCTACGTATTTCTATGCGGCTTCCTTTAGGTATTTTGGCGAGTATTCCGTATTAATACTGAACTTTATCCCCGTGTATTGAAGCTCAAGATTAATTTCCTGAAACAGGGAAGTGATCTTCTCAAACAGGCGGTATCTGGATTTTTCAGTCGCTTTCTTCCATACCCAGGAATACTTGTTTGCGTTGGCTTCAAACTTAGAACCGTCA
>NZ_JBBMFJ010000077.1:0-619 GCF_040096075.1 Ventrimonas faecis | reverse complement strand
CAAATATTTTTTGCTGGGCGGCAGCCCTGCTTTATGCCCAAATGGGGGCGAAATCGGTTGTGATTTCGCCCCCATCCCTTATAAACACAGTTCATTCCCAGACATCCCTTTCGGCATGCCTGATTTCAAACTGTTTTGTTTTCAACTATTAAAATCTATGCTGTCTTTAATGAAAAAAGATGACTCCCCGTTCTTCCGGTCTGAATCTTGCAATGAAGCTTATTGATATTTCGTCCCATCGCCAAAAGGATGCTCTCTGCCAGTGCATTTGCTTTTCCTCGGTACAGATATCTTCGAAAATTCATGTCTTCCTTTACATCAGCAAATGAACCTTCGGCCTGAATACTGCGATTCATACGGAGCATCGTTCCATACTCACTTGTGATCCGTTCCAGATCTTCTGCACGTTTTTGACTCATCGTCTTCGAGACCATCAGCACTTTATTACGTTTTTCCATAGGTGTTTTGCAGTTGTTTCCCTTGATACATTCCGTTTTATAAGGACAGCCGGTACAGTCTGGACTTCTGTAATAAGTTTTTACACTGACATATCCACTGGCTGTTTTACTTCTGCGTTCATTTGTAACAGTCAGTTCCCTTCCATTCCGACAGATATAGC
>NZ_JBBMFJ010000076.1:0-680 GCF_040096075.1 Ventrimonas faecis | reverse complement strand
ATCCTGGCTCATTTCTTTCATGTTCAGATTTTCGATGCACACGATATCGTAGGAATTGGCTATCTTCCTTGATTCTTGATGCGAAAAATCTTTTCGCTGATGTGCGATACGGGTATGGATTCGTGCCACTTTCTTCTTTTGTTTTTTATAACGGTTACTCCCCTGTTCGCAGTGGCTCAGTCTACGCTGCTCCCTTGCCAGCTTCTGCTGGGTTTTTTGAAAAAAATGAGGATATGCTGCATGATTTCCATTGGAATCTACATACAACTCCTTCATGGAAAAATCAAAACCAATCGCGGTTTCTGCTTTCTTGATTTCATTCACCGGTTCCTCACAGGAATATAACAGAGCAACGTAATATCGTTCATCTGCTTCCTGCGTGATGGTTGCGCCTTTTAATTGATAACATTCATCAATCTTCCGATGTTGTCTGATGCGTACCCAGCCAGCCTTTGGAAGTTTTAGCTTTCCATTCTGTAAAACTATATTTCCATTCACATAATTGGTTGTATAGCTTCTTACTGGCTTCTTTTTTGATTTGAACTTTGGAAAGCCTACAGAAGCATCACGAAAGAAATTTTTGTATGCTGTCTGCAGATGCAACTGTGCATTACACAATGCCAGACTGTCTACTTCCTTCAGCCATGGAAACTCCGACTTATACCTGGCCGGTGTCACGC
>NZ_JBBMFJ010000075.1:0-686 GCF_040096075.1 Ventrimonas faecis | reverse complement strand
TTTGGATATCGTCCGGGACGAAGTGCGAAAGACGCAGTTCAGAAGATAAAGGAGTATGCAGAACAGGGATATACAAGAGCTGTGGTTCTTGACTTGTCAAAGTATTTCGATACACTGAACCATGAATTACTGGTAAATATCCTGCGCAGAGATGTAAAGGACGAAAGGGTGATTCAGATGATAAAGAGGTATTTAAGAAGTGGAGTGATGGAAAACGGTGTAGTCGTTAAGACGGAAGAAGGTTCACCGCAGGGAGGAAATCTCTCCCCGCTATTAGCCAATGTTTATCTTAACGAGTTTGACCAGGAGTTCAACAAAAGAGGAGTGCCGTGCATTCGCTATGCAGATGATATCGTACTGTTAGCGAAGAGTGAGCGGGCATCTGAGAGATTGTTGGAAAGCAGTACGAAATATCTGGAAGGGACACTGAAACTAAAGGTGAACCGGGAGAAAAGTCGTACGGTCAGCGTGTTTGCAATACGAAATTTTAAGTACCTTGGCTTCTGTTTCGGGAAGAACGGAAAAGGAATCTATGTCCGTGTTCATGGAAAGTCATGGAAGAAAGCCAAGGACAACCTGCGAAAGCTCACTTCCCGGAGTAAGTGCGGAAGTATAGTAAAGACTATGGAACATATAAAAGAATACATGCGTGGATGGTTGAACTATTACAGTATAGCAGACATGAA
>NZ_JBBMFJ010000074.1:0-690 GCF_040096075.1 Ventrimonas faecis | reverse complement strand
ATCCTGGCTCATTTCTTTCATGTTCAGATTTTCGATGCACACGATATCGTAGGAATTGGCTATCTTCCTTGATTCTTTATGCAAAAAATCCTTTCGCTGGTGTGCGATACGAGTATGAATTCGTGCCACTTTCTTCTTTTGTTTTTTATAACGGTTACTCCCCTGTTCGCAGTGGCTCAGTTTATGCTGCTCCCTTGCCAGTTTCTGCTGGGATTTTTGAAAAAAATGTGGATATGCCGCATGATTTCCATTGGAATCCACATACAACTCCTTCATGGAAAAATCAAGACCAATGGCGGATTCTGCTTTCCTGATTTCATGCACCGGTTCCTCGCAGGAATATAACAGAGCAACGTAATATCGCTCATCCGCTTCCTGAGTGATGGTTGCGCCTTTCAATTTATAACGTTCATCAATCTTCCGGTGTTGTCTGATGCGTACCCAGCCAGCTTTTGGAAGTTTTAACTTTCCATTTTGTAAGGTGATGTTTCCATTCACATAATTGGTTGTATAGCTTCTTACTGGCTTCTTTTTTGATTTGAATTTTGGAAAACCTACAGAAACATCACGAAAGAAATTTTTGTATGCTGTCTGCAGATGCAGCTGTGCATTGCACAATGCCAGACTGTCTACTTCCTTCAGCCATGGAAACTCCGACTTATACCTGGCCGGTGTCACGCTTAAGTTCTT
>NZ_JBBMFJ010000073.1:0-702 GCF_040096075.1 Ventrimonas faecis | reverse complement strand
TGTGTTACCACACTTCCACCTCTGCCCTATCTACCTCGTCGTCTTCAAGGGGTCTTACTACTTGCGTATGGGATATCTCATCTTGAGGGGGGCTTCACGCTTAGATGCCTTCAGCGTTTATCCCGTCCCGACTTGGCTACTCGGCCATGGGGTTGATCCCCAACCGATGCACCAGAGGTCAGTCCATCCCGGTCCTCTCGTACTAAGGACAGCTCCTCTCAAATATCCTACGCCCACGCCGGATAGGGACCGAACTGTCTCACGACGTTCTGAACCCAGCTCGCGTACCGCTTTAATGGGCGAACAGCCCAACCCTTGGGACCTACTTCAGCCCCAGGATGCGATGAGCCGACATCGAGGTGCCAAACCACTCCGTCGATGTGAACTCTTGGGAGTGATAAGCCTGTTATCCCCAGGGTAGCTTTTATCCGTTGAGCGATGGCAATCCCACTTTATACCACCGGATCACTAAGTCCTAGTTTCCTACCTGCTCGACCCGTCGGTCTCGCAGTCAAGCTCCCTTATGCCTTTGCACTCTGCAAATGGTTTCCAACCATTCTGAGGGAACCTTTGAGCGCCTCCGATACCCTTTCGGAGGCGACCGCCCCAGTCAAACTCCCCACCTGACATTGTCCCCCAGCCGGGTCACGGCTGCAGGTTAGAAACCCAGTCACACAAGGGTGGTATCCCAACAGCGGCTCC
>NZ_JBBMFJ010000072.1:0-846 GCF_040096075.1 Ventrimonas faecis | reverse complement strand
ATAAACGCAAGCAGGTAAACAGCCGATATGGCTCTATGGAAATCGAGGTCCCACAGGATCGGAAATCGACCTTTGAACCACAGGTGGTGAAAAAGCGTCAGAAAGATATTTCTGATATTGATCAGAAGATCATCTCTATGTATGCCAAAGGAATGACCACTCGCCAGATCTCGGAAACGATTGAAGATATCTATGGTTTTGAAACATCAGAAAGTTTCATATCCGATGTGACGGATAAGATACTTCCTCAGATTGAAGATTGGCAGAACCGCCCATTGGATGAGGTATATCCAATCCTTTACATCGATGCGATCCACTATTCTGTGCGGGATAATGGAGTCATTCGTAAGCTTGCAGCCTATGTTATACTTGCCATTAATGCGGAGGGGAAAAAGGAAGTCCTGACGATTACGATTGGTGACAATGAAAGTGCGAAATACTGGCTGTCAGTCCTGAACGAACTGAAAAATCGCGGAGTAAAAGATATCCTGATCATCTGTGCCGATGGCCTTACAGGCATTAAAGAAGCGATTTCAGCTGCGTTTCCCAAAACAGAATACCAGAGGTGTATTGTCCATCAGGTAAGAAACACCCTGAAATACGTTCCGGACAAGGACAGAAAAGCCTTTGCTGCAGATTTAAAAACCATCTATCAGGCCGCTGATGAGCAGAAGGCTCTGGCTGCCTTGGAACGTGTAACTGAAAAATGGACTCCGAAATACCCGAATTCCATGAAACGCTGGAAAGACAACTGGGATGCTATTTCTCCAATTTTTAAATTTTCAACCACTGTCCGGAAGGTCATTTATACAACCAATGCGATCGAATCACTGAACTCCACATACC
>NZ_JBBMFJ010000071.1:0-1201 GCF_040096075.1 Ventrimonas faecis | reverse complement strand
CAAGCCTGATTCACAAGCTTATCGCTCTTAATTATCATAGAAGAATCTTATTTACAGAGATTTTCTCATACTCTCGATAGCCCGTTTTTCGAGAGTTTTTCGAGTCAGCTTGTCATAGTGGATGCTATGTAAGAGGAAGTTCCTCGGCAGGAATATATTTCCACCCATTCTTCTGAAGAGTAGAAAGCATCATTTGCTCAATGGTATTATCTTCATTAAAAATAGTAGACATCTGTATTCCTCCTCCAGTCCTATCAATCTTATTTTATCTTTTCATCCGTCCCATATTCTGGACTATCCGGTAAAATTTCTAATATGTCATCTACTGTGCAATTCAATTTAAGACAAATTCTTGCAATGACTTCCATAGAAACCATTTCGCCTCTGCCCATTTTGCTTATCGTGCTTGGACTCACATCTGCCAACTCACATAATTCCTTTTTCATCATTTTCCGATCAATAAGTATTTTGAACAATCTGTTGTAGGAAACCGCCATATCATACCGCCTTCTTTTATTCATACCAACGCTTGCAACTATAAAAACTATAAAAACTCATTATAAAATTATAGCACACTCGATTCGCTAAGTAAATCAATAATGGTGACTTCTCACAAATACCACTCTTCTGCAAGCAGGGCTTTCGTGACACGAAAGCGATTTTCTGCTTGTTGGGGAAGTCTCCACTCCGTTCCGGTCGGCGCAAAGCCGAGGTCCACCGGACCTCGTGCGCCCCCAATCCCCTTAGAACGCTGCCTGCGGCATCGGGCTGCTGCGTCTCCGTTCCACTCCGGTCGGCGCAAAACAGACGTCCACCGGACGTCTTGCGCCCGTTTCGGATGCTTTAACGGCAGTTCCTGCCAAAGAAAACGCCGGAGTGAATCATCACCCCGGCTTCAAAAAAAATCACTTGTGCTTGCGGCCTCCACGTTTTTTGTAGTCCTCGTCTATACGCTTTTTCCAGTCTGCGCTCAGCGGGGCACTACACCGGACAGAGCTGATTGCTTCGCTGACCACTTCATAATTCAACGCGGTTCCTTCTCTGTCGCACCGATAGTTGACTGCACGATCTGCGCCGATTCCGAACTGACTTGCGGTCTCTACTGCGTCAATATTGGCACCGAGGTAAATCCTCAATCATAAGTACCTTATCATAATACCATATCTTTGAGAAAATATCTCTCGGATCGCGCAATTCGCGC
>NZ_JBBMFJ010000069.1:0-1724 GCF_040096075.1 Ventrimonas faecis | reverse complement strand
TTGATATGCTCCCTTCTAGGTAGACAAGTGAAATAATAAAAACTTGTCACTTAGGAGAGAGCATATTTTATGTCTAAAAGAAAAGTATCTGTTGAAGATAAGATATATGCTGTAAATCTATATCTGGATGGAAAAGAAAGCCAACGGCGAATTGCCGATATGTTTGATGTAAGTTTCGCATCTGTCCAACAATGGATTCGAAATTATGAATCTATGGGAGCAGATGCATTCACATTGAAAGGGAATAAAAAATATTCCAAAGAATTGAAACAACAAGCAGTCTTAGATTATTTAGCAGGCTATGGTTCTCAAGATGATATTTGCAAAAAATACGGGATCCGTTCAAAAGGTAAGTTACAAACTTGGATAAGGAAGTATAATGGTCATGAAGAATTAAAATCTTCTGGAACAGGAGGAAGTATTATCATGACCAAAGGAAGAAAAACCACTTTTGAAGAACGGGTTGAAATAGTACAGTATTGTATCGCACATGATCGTAATTATGCCCAAACAGCAGAACAATATCAGGTGTCCTATCAACAGGCTCGCAATTATATAGTCAAATACGAAGCTGGTGGAGTGGAAGCTTTAAGAGATAACCGTGGCAAACGAAAACGTCCCGATGAGATGAGTGAATTAGAAAAGCTGCGTGCTGAAGTTAAAATTTTAAAAGCAGAGAAAGAACGTGCTGAAATGGAGGCATCTTTTTTAAAAAAACTCGAAGAAATAGAGAGGAGGCGGGGCTAAGCCTGGTCCGTCATGAACATATATATCAGGCAATCAAAGAAGAACATGAAGATCATAATTATTCAGTTGCTGCACTTTGTAAACTTGGTAATGTTTCTAGAGCAGCTTATTATAAATGGCTACACAGAGAAATTCCTAAAAGTGAGCAAAAGAATAGGTTTATTGCTGACGAGATAGAAAAGATTCATACAGACTCACCGGATAAAGGCTACCGAAGGATCAGAGATGATTTGGAACGATATCATGATATTGATGTAAACGATAAACGTGTGCTACGCATTTGCCGTAAACTTAATATAAAATCAACTATCAAGTATTCTAACAACGGATGCACAAGACAGGCTGCAATCCCTCAGTACATAGCTGAAAACATACTTAATCGGGAGTTCACTGCCAAAGCACCAAATGAAAAATGGCTCACTGATGTGACAGAATTCCATTATTATATTGGGATGGAAAAACATAAAGTTTATCTAAGTGCAATACTGGATCTATATGATAGACGGATTGTTTCGTATGTTATTCGTGATAAGAACAACAATGCTTTGGTGTTTGATACGGTAGACAATGCTTTACTTAGAAATCCTGGTGCGCAGCCACTGTTTCACAGTGACCGGGGATTCCAATATACGAACAGAACATTTCATACAAAACTTGTAAATGCTGGAATAATACAAAGCATGTCGCGAGTTGCTAAATGTATCGACAATGGACCAATGGAAGGCTTTTGGGGAATTCTGAAGAGAGAGCGATACTATGGAAAACGGTTCACTGATAGAGGTACTCTCGTAAAAATGATCGAAGATTATATAGATTACTACAACAATAAACGCTTGCAAAGGAATCTCGGAATTTTAACACCAATGGAAAAATACGAAATTTACTTGCAAGCTGCATAAAAACTGCCAGCAGATAAGTTTCTGCTGGCAGGAAAAATTTATATTTTTTCAATTGTCTACTTGACGGGGAGCAGTTCA
>NZ_JBBMFJ010000068.1:0-1726 GCF_040096075.1 Ventrimonas faecis | reverse complement strand
GGCAAAAATCCCATTGCCGAAGGCAATTTTCAATGGATTTTTGCCCGTAACTGTGAGGGTACTGAACAGTTACGGACAAACTATTTATGAATGATACAAGCTCTGCACCAGCTTCCTGGTTTTGTCATATGGTATAGTGTAACCACTTCAAAAAGGGGACAACAGCATATGGCATTTTTCACGAATCAGGCGCAGCTGCGTTACGGAAATGAAGTAGCCAATTCCAATATTACTGTGGGAGAAATTCAGGAAGTTCTGGCTGTCACCAAGACTGCGGTAAAACGGACCTACCGGCAGGATGATACCGTAACCTATATCATCAGTATTGTGAATTCCGGCACCACAGAGTATACCGGTCTGACTTTGACGGATGACCTGGGACGATATGCCTTCGGAGAAGAAGAGCGTACTCCGCTGGATTACGTTGCAGGAACCATCCACTACTACCGGAATGGTGTCATCCAGACGGCTCCCACGGTGGAAGCGGGACCGCCCCTTGTGATCACTGGAATCAGCGTGCCGGCAGGCGGCAATGCCACCATCGTTTATGAGACCCGACTGAACGCCTACGCGCCGCTACGGATCGAATCGGAGATCACCAACGTGGTGACCGTATCCGGAACCTGCATTACCGGAATCACTGCAACGGAAACCATTTCCGCGGTGGCAGAGCCGATCCTCTCCATCACCAAATCTGTCAGCCCGGTTCCGGTAACCGAGTGCGGCAGACTGACCTACACCTTTGTGATCCAGAACACCGGCAATGTTCCGGCAGATCCGACCACCGAAGTTATCGTGACGGATACCTTTGATCCGATCTTAAGAGACCTGACAGTTACCTTCAACGGAACCGCCTGGACCGATCCCACCAACTACACCTACGATGAAACCACAGGTGCCTTTGCTACAGTACTTGGCGAAGTAACGGTTCCGGCGGCCATCTACACCCAGGACCCGGAAACCGGAGAGTGGACCACCAGCCCGGGTGTCAGCACTTTGATCGTGACTGGAACAATCTGAAGTGTTGAATAAGCAGCAGAAGATAAACTCTGTAGCTTTTGAGATCGATACGGAATTGCAGATATTTGAGGTAAACGCACCTGAGGTCCGGGACTATGTGCCCCGGGCCTCATTGCAATTTCAGTCCGGGCTTGCTATAATTTCAGAAGAAAGTTCGAAAGAAACAGGGAAACGAGTCAGGAGGAATGAAACATGGGAAAATCAGGAAAAGAACGGCGGGCCATCATGCGCGATTATCTGGAGACACACGACCTCGATTCCGCGCAGTCACCGTTAAAATACGATCTGCACAAATATGCGTCCTATCTGGAGAAACATCATCTGGATGCGAAGAATGTGAAGCCGGAGATACTGGAGAAGTTTCGAATTCAATAGCAATATAGGGACGGATCGTAACTGTGAGGGTACTGAACAGTTACGACGGATCTACTAAAGGTCCGGAAGTGAAAGAGCCCGCCTCCCTTTATTTCCACATATCGTTGTTTGCTTGCTCTCGCTAACACGCGTTCGCCTGTGTCGGATTAACATCCGCCACATTCGGATGTGTGTGCTCAAGATGCAAACAACCAGATATGCGGAAAATACCGGGAGACGGGCTCTTTCACTTCCTACTATATTGGCTCCGCCACGGATAATAACAACACAGCCAGAATGGTATTGATAAAGCCAAAATTTTCAGCTTTCATCAATATCTTTCTGGCTGCGT
>NZ_JBBMFJ010000067.1:0-1961 GCF_040096075.1 Ventrimonas faecis | reverse complement strand
TTCATTATGAGAAAGCAGACTAAAGTAGTTGCAGTTGCATCTGCAGCAGCTCTGTTAGCTATCGGTGGTGCTATGACCTCTTTCGCAGCTCAGGGTTGGGTTGAGGAAGATGGTACCTGGTACTACTATGACAAAGATGGCAATAGAGTAGAGGACGAGTGGAAGAAATCTGGAGACAACTGGTTCTGGCTTGATTCCGAAGAGGGTGGCGCAATGGCTACCGATAAACTGATTGATGATGACAACAACACCTACTACGTAGATGGCAACGGTGTTATGGTTACCAACACCTGGGTTAAGGTTGTTAACGAGGATCAGGATGAGGATGATGATCCGGCTGAGTACCGTTACTACTACATGCAGTCTAACGGTAAAGCTTACAAGGCTGGCACTTCTTCTAATACTACCAAGTTCAAAACCATCGATGGCAAGAAATATGCTTTCGATGAGGATGGTAAGATGCTGTATGGCTGGGTAAACAAAGATGATTCTACCCTGGCTATGGGCGATAGCGACTGGGAAGAAGCAACCTACTACATGGGTTCCTGGGAAGATGGTGCCCTGAAGACTGGTTGGCAGAAAATCTCCGTTTACGATGAGGACGAAGATGATGATATGGACTACTGGTTCAACTTCAAGTCCAACGGTGAGAAACGTGTAAATACCAAATCTGACAAAGACATCCTTGAGAAGAAGATCAATGGTAAGTACTACGGTTTCGATGAGCGTGGTGTTATGACCTACGAGTGGACCGCTGCAAGCACTAATGATCTTACTACAATCTCTAACTGGCGTTACTTCAACAGCCCAGAGGACGGCGCTCGTTCCACCAAGGGTTGGTTCAAGGTAGTTGCTCCGGATGCTGATGGTGATGACAATACTTTCAAAGATTACGGTACTGGATCCACCTTCGCTAAGGGCGATGCTGAAGATGAGAACGAGAGATGGTACTATGCTGACAGCGATGGTGAGCTGTATGTAGGCCAGATCAAGAAGATCAAAGGTAAATACTATGGCTTCGCTCCGGAAGGAAACAAGGCTGGTTCTATGCTGACTGGTCTGTGCGCTCTGACTGTAGATAAAGATGGCAACATCGTTAAACTGTGGGATAGAGACATGGATTCCGATTCTCTGGATGATGCTCTGAAGGGTGAGGGCGACTTCAAAGACTTTGGTAAGTCTTCCTTCGATACCCTGTATTACTTCGGTAACAACGAGGACGGCGATGGTGCTCTGAAGACCGGTAACGTAACCATTAACCTGGATGGTGATTCCTATCAGTTCCAGTTCAGCAAGACTGGCGGTGCTGAGGGCAAAGGCCGTGGCGTAAATGGTATCGATGATGGTAAGTACATCTACAAATTTGGTCAGAAGATCAAAGCTGGCAGCGATGACAAGTACATTGTTGTTTATGCTGATGGTGATACCGGAAGCACTGGTGTAAACGTACACAAGATTGATACTGCTACTCTGAGAAGTGATTACAGTGCTTCTATCGGTCAGAACAAAGATGGTGACAGCGTTAACTACGTTGGTACTCTTGGTGAGTTAGCTTCTGGTAAACTGACCAGCAATTACTACCTGGTAAACACCAGCGGTGCAATTGTTAAGAATAAGACTGCTGCTAAGGATGGCAACGACTGGTACTTCTATGTAGATGAGAAGGTTATTAAGATGTACACCAACAACAATACTCTTAATGACTCCAAGGATTATCCGAACGCTAACCTTACTGCTCTGAAGAAGAACTGGGATAACACCAAGTATGTTGTTAACAATGGTAAGACCGTTCCGACCACTCCGAACGATGATCTTATCGATGATGGAATCTAATATTTAGAAGTCTTTTCTAAATAGTTAACTAAAAAGGGGCTGTCGCACTAGCAAATATTTTTTGCTGGGCGGCAGCCCTGCTTTATGCCCAAATGGGGGCGAAATCGGTTGTGATTTCGCCCCCATCC
>NZ_JBBMFJ010000066.1:0-2043 GCF_040096075.1 Ventrimonas faecis | reverse complement strand
GCAGGCAAAAATCCCATTGCCGAAGGCAATTTTCAATGGATTTTTGCCCGTAACTGTGAGGGTACTGAACAGTTACGTATAATGTAACGAGTGCAAGAGAGCCAAAAGCATGCTTGCATGCTTCTGGCGAACGACGAGGTAATCGAGTGACGAAGTCACGAGTAACGAGAGCCTGAAAGAAATGGAGCAGAATTTATGAATGATAATCAGGTTAAGGCGGTTATGATTGCGGTGGCAATAGTGATCGCTTTGACTGCTGCAGTGAAAATCCGGCGTGGGCTGAGGCGCTTTTTCAATTCGGCAGAGGTGCGCCTGGTCCGGGAACTGGCCCGCAGCGTGCAGAATGGGGAATTGCAGCAGGAAGAACCGCCCAAATCCCTTGGTGGCATGACCAGCATTTATCTGCCTCAGATTCTGCGGGATTTTCCGGAATTTAACTGGGAGGAGCTGCGGGCTGAGGCAGAACGGTCTGTGCGGGAATTACTTGAAACGAAAAATGTGCGCACGGCCGGAGTGGTCCGCATTCATAAAACGGTGATCAGTCGTTACCAAAAGTATCGTGGGACGGCCAGTATCCTTTGTGAAACAGCGGCAGAATACTGGATGGAGACAGAAAGTCAGAGAAATGGGAAAGCTGTTGCGTGTAATGTGCGCCAAAGCGCAAAAGAACGGAGTGGACAGAATGGCACAGTGCAGCAGATTCGTAAGAAACAGACGGTCTGTGAAGCAGAGTTGATTTATGTGTATGATTCGTCTATGTCCGGGACGGCTGCTTCGCTGGTGTGTCCAAACTGCGGTGCGCCCGTGGAACAGCTTGGTGCAAAACAGTGTCGTTACTGTGGTTCAATTCTGGAGGTATCCGGGGCAAAAGCATGGAAAATTCAGAATGTCCGGGAGCGGAATTAAGGATAGATAATAGAAACGAAAAAATCCGGTATATTGATTCCGGGAGCAGCTCACGCTATAATAAGAAAGCGTGACAGAACAGGAAAAGAGAAAGAGCAGGGCAGGAGACGCTGCCCGAATGGAAGGAATTGAAATGACAGATTTAAATTTTAAACCAGTTGAAGCGGAAGACATGAAGGTGCTGGCGCCTTATTTTGGCCTGCGCCCGAATAAGACCTGTGACAGTGTGCCACTGGATAGCTTCATCTGGAGAAAATATTATCATGTGCAGTATGCCATTCATGAGAATAAGGCGCTTTTATGGCTGATGAAGGAAGAAGGCGTGATGCACAGTGCCATGCCACTTTGCAAAGAGGAAGACCTGAAAAAATATTTTGACATGACCGTGGAGTATTTTAACCAAGTGCTCCATATTCCGTTAAAGATTTATCTGGCGGATGAGGAAGCGGTGGAGTATCTTCATCTGAAGGAATCCGATGACTTTGTAGTAACGGAGCAGGAGGATTTGAAGGATTATCTGTATGACGGCGAGGCTATGCGGAAGCTTTCCGGAAAGAAGCTTCACAAGAAGAAAAATCATCTGAATGCGTTTCTGAAAGAATATGAGGGCCGTTATGAGTTCCGCCGTCTCTGCTGTGCAGACCGGGATGATGTATGGCGCTTCCTGGACCGTTGGAGAGAGCGCAAGGGTGATGAGGTAGAGGAGCATCTGGATTATGAAGTAGAGGGAATCCACGAGATTCTGAAACAGTGTCTGGATCTGGATATCCGCATGTCGGGGGTGTACATTGACGGAAAGCTGGAGGCCTTTACCATCGGAAGCTACAATCCGGCGGAAAATATGGCAGTCATTCACATTGAAAAGGCGAACCCGGAGATTCGTGGTCTGTATCAGTTCATCAACCAGCAGTTCCTGGTACAGGAATTTCCGAATGTGACGCTGGTAAACCGGGAAGATGACCTGGGGCAGGAGGGACTGCGCCATGCCAAGATGTCTTACAATCCGTGCGGATTTGCAAGAAAATATCTGGTGCAGCAGAAAAACTTTAAATAAGATCTGAGGTAACTGTTCAGTAGGTCTGCGCATTCACTGCGCTGACCGTATGAAAACATGGGCTTGCAGGCAAAAATCCCATT
>NZ_JBBMFJ010000065.1:0-2068 GCF_040096075.1 Ventrimonas faecis | reverse complement strand
ACATGGAGAGGCAAAGTGCAAGGTATTCATGAAACCGAGCGCTAAATGGGTGGAGATGCGCAATACATTGATTACGAGAGATGATGTATCTGCATTGATTTTCACTCAGTTAGAGGATGTGACGCAGGAGCATTTCCTCCAGGAAGAACTACGCAAAGTCCAAAAAAAGCATGAGTGGAAGCAGCAGCAGTTTCAGGCACTTGCTCATATGCCGGGAGTTATCACTTATGATTACAATCCGTGTAGCGATTTGTTGAATTTGGACTATACGAACCAGAATGGAGAGGTGCGAGAATTTATCGCTGAAGATTTTCTGGGCAAGATTGACCAGCATCCGTGGCTTGCGCCGGAGAGTGCGGCGGCTCACAAAGCGGCATATGAAGAGGCAATGCAAAGACCGATGACGGGATTTGTTGATTTTATGGGATGCTTTGAAGGGGAAGAGTTCTATTGCTATCGTTCGTATTATACAAGCGTGGCAGATGCATCTGGCAAGATTTATCGCATCGTCGGACGTGCGGATAAGATTGATGAAGATGTGAAAAAGACGCAGCGTCTGCAGCGAAAAGCAGAACGCGATTCGCTGACAGGCTTATTGAATTACGAAAGCCTGGTAAAACATTTGGAATACAACATGGCGCTTTTTAAGTGTGGTGCTTTGTTAATCATCGATATTGACCATTTCAAATCAGTGAATGACCGGTTTGGTCATATGGTGGGCAACAAGATGCTCAAAGCGGTTTCGTATGTATTTACAGAGATGTTCAGGCGGAGTGATGTGATTGCAAGATTTGGAGGGGACGAATTTGTAATCTTTTTGCCAAATATTACGGATGCGGCGTGGGTACAGAAAAAAGGAGCGCAACTGCTGGCGGCAATCCACCAAATTCAGGTATCAGAAGGTGAATATCTAAGTGTGAGTATCGGTGGCGCGATGATATCTGATGAGTCCGTATCAGCTTCGCAGATGCTAAAAGCAGCAGATAAGGCGCTTTATCGGGCGAAAGATGCGGGTAGAAATAGAATCGAACTTGCTGTTGAATCTGAATGACAGGAAGAGAAAGTCAGAATGGGAGAACACAAGATGATTCGCGTTGCAATTGTGGAAGACGAAGCTTATAATCACTATAATGCTGAAAAATATAGCTGGGTAGATAAGATGTGAAATTAGAAGTTGCAGGAGGATTATAAGTGATTAGAAGAATGCAGAGAGCAGATATAGACAGAGTTGCGGATATTTGGCTTGATACTAAGTAAAGGTCAAACCATTCACCTTTCACTAAATCCATTTTTAGTGCATACTTGAGAAAAACAATAGATTTTTTCAAGGGAGGACTAAAGACTATGGATCAATGCACTCATGAAGTCCGTGCAGAATACTGGAAAAAGATCATTCAGGCCTGTGGTCAGTCAGCAAAAAGTTGGATGGATGAGAATGGCATTTGCGAACAAAGCTATTATCACTGGCAGCGACGGTTCCGGAAACAGGCGTATGAAGAAATGAAGAAAACGCTTCAGTTCCTGTCGTGACAGAGAAAACAGAACTGACTTTTGTTGAAATTCCATGCCACACTTCTGAGAAAGCAAATACATACACGGTTTCCGACAAAACTGTTGCAACGATAAGGACGGCAACGCTACAGATTGATATTTCCAATGAAATATCGGATGCTCTTCTGACCCGGTGGTATGTTGCACCAACCATCATCAATACATTCCTGGAGCAGTATGATCTTACCGGGAAAAAGGTGATTCCGTTCGCAACATCCGGTGGAAGTGGAATGGGCAATACGAATAAGGAGCTTGCTGATTCCTGCAAAGGGGCTATCTTACTGGAGGGTAAACGATTTGGAAGTAGTGCCAGTGAGGCAGATTTAAAAGTATGGGCAGAAAAATTCTAAGCTGTAGTTAATATTACCGAGATTTAGGATTGCAGAAAAGCAATTTCTGAATCTCGGTTTTTCTGTGTATCTGTGAAGGTTGTCGCAAGTCGAGAGTATGAGAAAATCTCTGTAAATAAGATTCTTCTATGATAATTAAGAGCGATAAGCTTGTGAATCAGGCTTGT
>NZ_JBBMFJ010000064.1:0-2098 GCF_040096075.1 Ventrimonas faecis | reverse complement strand
AATAGTATCGGAAACAATCGGTCTCAGGCACAAAAAAGGTAGTGGCTTCCATTACCTACGCGCCTGCAGACCGATTTTTCCGTATTGAACTTAGTCGCGTTACCGAAGCCACTACCTGTGGATTTTTAATGATCTCGATTTTTCTTTATGGTTGATGAATCTTGAACCTTTGATAGTGTCTGTTGGGCACCATTATCAAATCTAAAGTTTTTCTGCATCACAAGCAGGCCTCCTGCTGGAGACCGCTTTTTCGCGTATTCTGTTATCATATCTCAACACAGCATATATTCCCCATCAACTCGAAATGTAGTTACCGGTGCACCACAACACCGACACTTTCGAATGTCATGTTTATAGAGAATCATGATCTTTTCCGCAGTACTTTTCCCTTTCAGTTTCGAAATATACTGCTGGCAACCCAGAAGATTCCGGCAAAGAGTCATTTTTTCTTTTTTACTGCGGCAGGAAAGAAGACCATAGTGGCGGATTCTCATAAATCCTTTCGGAAGCACATGCATCAGAAACATTCGAATAAATGCAGTTCCCAGCACAGATACAGACACCATCTTGCCTTCGTTTTTATAATCTTTTGCTTTATAGATGACATGGTTTCCATCAATCCGCTCAATTCTCCGGTTACTAATGGCAATTCTATGTGTGTAACGGCCAAGATATTTAATGACGGCCAAAGCCCCGTTGAATGCCTCTTTGGTATATACGATCCAGTCTTTTGCATAAAGCTTATTCAAAAGTTCCTTGAATTCATAATGATTTTGGAGATAAGCGGATGAGCCATGATACTCTAATCGGTTGTCTTTATGCAGCTGTTTTAATTCATCAAGATAATACTTTTTAAAGACAGCAGACATTACTTTTACCGGGAAGAAAAGCTTTCCATCCCTATCTTTCCAGTGATTCTCCTGATCAAGGCCACCGCCCAGAACGATGGTATGGAGATGCGGATGATAGTTCATTCGTGAGCCCCAAGTGTGAAGAACACAGATATAGCCCAGTTTTGCACCAAGATATTTTTTATCTGCGGATAATTCGTTCAAAGTCCGGCTTGCTGCATGGTATAGTGCGTCATAAAGTACCTTCTGATTGGAATAAACCAAAGCATACAGTTCCTGAGGTATTGTAAATACGGTATGAAAGTACGTTGTCTCTAATACGTTTTCCTGTTGGAGATCAATCCACTCATCCACCTCCATGCCCTGGCACATCGGACAGTGACGGTTTTTACAGGAATTATAATGAATGTAAGTAGCATGGCAGGACCTGCATTCGCTTACATGTGCTCCCATTTTTGCAGTACGGCATGCCTGAATACATTTCACGGTCAGATGCTGCCGAGGCGAAAAGTTGGAAACTTCAGCCATTTCTGGAAGAAAACGATCAAAAACATCCTGTATGGTTACTTCTTTAGTCATGGGCATTCGCAGCTCCTTCCTTAGAAGCATGGTCCAGCGGACTTTGAATTCCCATCAGAGCTTTGTTGGAAACGTGAATGTAACGATAAGTTGAGTCTGATTTTCGGTGCCCCATCATACTTTGAAGGTACTCCAGAGAAACACCGTGCTCAATCATGTGCGATGCAAAACTGTGCCGCAGAAGATGTGGATGCGCATGAGGCACACCAGCTTCATCACCGATTTTTCGAATCATGTATCGAACCCCGTGTATTCCAAGTGGTTTGTAGGGAGCTTTTAAGCTGACAAACAAATGGTCCCGTTTTCTGGGATTGGATTTCCAGTATTCTACCAATAAATCAGCTGCTTTCTGGGAAAGAATGGTCCAGTGGTCGCGGTGGTTCTTTCCTGCCCGGACATAAACCTGCATCGTGCTGAGATAGATATCCTGAGGGGCGAGGCGACATAGTTCACTTATCCGGAGTCCGGAAGAATAGAGTAATGCAATAATGGCTTTGTTACGAACTTCCCTGGCAACATCAATCATCCTTTCAATATTGCTAAGTTCAGTAACTTCAGGCAGAGCAAGATCGTTGGTCATTCTGGGAACGAAATCCTGATCCCACGGTTTACGCAAAACAAAGCGGTAGAAAAATTTCAGAGAAGAATGAACCGTGTTACAATACTGT
>NZ_JBBMFJ010000063.1:0-2420 GCF_040096075.1 Ventrimonas faecis | reverse complement strand
GGGGTTCAAGACTTCTTGTAACGGCTTGGACATTTTTCTTGAATTCCAGGCGCCCAGGGAAGCAGTTCATCCAGAAAGCTTAAATTTGTGTCATTCATATGTTTTGGAATTTCGATGAGAAGCAGCTCTAAATACTGGTATACATTTAGGTAGTTAGCTTTTGCTGTTTCAACCAGGCTGTAAATCATGGCGCTGGCACGAGCACCATTAGAAGACTCGATTAACACGAAATTTTTCCGACCGATGGTGAATGGACGGATGGCCTGTTCAGCATAATTGTTATCCATCGGGACATCACCATCTGTTAAGAAAGTTCGGAGATATGGTTCCTGGTGGATGCTGTATGCTAGAGCTTTTCCAATGGTACTATTGTGGGTGACCTGATTGTATTTTGATTTTACCCACTCGAAATAAGCGTCAACTTTTTCTGTAAGAATAAGCTGTCGCTGTTTTAACCGATCATCTGATGGCAGATCATCAAATCCATTGTCGATGTGAAGCATTTCTGTGATCAGTGAATAAGCTTTATGGGCAATGGTACCGTCTGCCGAACCTTTGATTGATTTGATGAAATCAGCAAAAGGTCTGCGTGCGTGAATCCAACAGCCGCCAATAAGCAGATCAGGGCGCTCTTTACTGAGCTTGTGATACACCTGATAACCATCAGTGATGGCTATTCCAGAGAAGTCTTTCAGAAATTCTCTGGGATGATCGGCTCGTCTTGATGGCTGCCAGTCATAAAGAACGATTGGCTTTGAACTATGTGCGGGAGAATTGCGATATACCCACATATATGTCTTCTTGCCATTTTTGATTTTAGCGCCGTCAATGCGCATGACCTTTACCGGAGTTTCATCGGCATGGATGATATGGTTTTCGTAAATAAGTTCATGCAGCCGGTCATAAAGCAGGGATAAGTAGCTGTCAGCACTTCTGATAACCCAGTTTGCCATGGTGTTTGTGGAGAGCTGAATGCCATTGCTCTTATAAGCTTTAGACTGTCGTTCCAGAGGTAAGGCATTATTGTATTTTCCGTTTAAGATGGAAGCAACAAGGGATGGTGTTGCAATGCTGTTGCGGAACAAATCAGTTGGGCGCGGAGCTTTCACGATGGTACCGTCATTATTTTTGGAAGCATACACGTGGACATGATGTTCATCAACAATGAAAGTTTCTGGGATGATATGAAGACGGCGATACACTTCATTAGGAAGTTCCTTATAACCATCAGGAAAGAGCCTGATTAGTTCTTCTTCCGAAAGAGAATGCTCGATAATTCGGGTCGGAAGTCCATCCAGGTCCTCATCTCTTTTTCCAATCGTTTTTTTACGACGGTATGAGGCAATGATTACTTCTGTGATTTCTGGTTCGGAGGCATTTTCATCAGCAGTCATTTCGGCTTCATTAAAAGAATCGAACAGAGTGAGTTGTCCTTCTGTGAGATTACTTTCGGCCTGTCGACCGAAGTGTCGCTGGTTCATGATACGGATCTGTTCAGTTAGAAGTTCTATCTGGCGGTTTGTATCAGCAAGCTGAGTGTTTGCGGTATCAAGCTGGGATTGTACAGAAGCAAGCTGATCCTGCAAGGACGCAACGATAATAATGAGAGCTTCTCGGTTAAGACTATTCAGTTGATCTTCAGAAAGAATCATCATAAGCTGCCTCCCTTAGTTCTATTACATGCAATTATTATAGCAAAAAAGTAGTTTTATGGCGAATAGGAGTGGGGAAAAGAACCGTGAAATTGCCCATGAATAGAACGCTGCATATGTCATTGTAAGAAAGCAAAAGATAAAGATACTTGTAAAAAGAAAAATGCCGTGTAGAGCTTTGAAGGCTGCAAAAAGGAAGCAAAGGAGCCTTCGAAAGCTGTGCACAGCACTTTGAAAGAGGTGTAGGAAACAGGGAGTAAAGTTCTCTGTTTTGCACAAAAGAATTTTTAGGAAGAATGGTCAGGCGTTATGTCGTGGATAATGGGATCAATTGCAAAGCCTTGCATGAGCCAGTGAAACTGTTCAGCTGTCATGGAGCGAAGGTCATTGGAATTACGAGGCCAGGAAAAGTGACCGCTTTCAACACGCTTATAAAGAAGCAGAAAACCATCACCTTCCCAAAGCAGTCCCTTTATCTTGGAAGCGGATCTGCCGCAAAAGAGAAAGAGTGTGTTCGGAACAAAAAGTTTTGCATGAAACTTACGTTCAAGAATTGCGGCCAGTGAATCAATTCCATAACGTAAATCGGTATATCCGCACACGATATAGATTCCAGAAAAGTATTCCGGATCAGCATCTTTAAGCATGGCGCACCGCCTTGATCAGTGTACGCAGGAAATCTTCTGAGATGCCGGAGTCAACTGTAATGGAAATGCCATTTATTGTGATAGTAGCTGTTGTACGAATTGCGCGAATCGTGCAATTCGT
>NZ_JBBMFJ010000062.1:0-2526 GCF_040096075.1 Ventrimonas faecis | reverse complement strand
CCAAAGAAGAAAAAAATCAATTTTCTATAACATCAGGCGGTGGGTAATCAGCTTCCCCGCTATTAAAATCAGTACCGACAGAAGATAGGCAATATACTGTACCGCACCGCCGTAGGCAATCAACAGATTATAGATCGCATGAAAGGTGATCGCTGCTCCCAGCAGACCGCAGGTTCCGGCAATCTTTAACCACATCCGCTGCCATACATACGCAAGTCCTCTGCCTACGATGGCCCCACAGATCACATGCATCGCTCCTGTTCCTATTCCTCGAAAGAAAATGTGCACCCCAAGGTACACTGCAAAAGCCGCCGAAAATGGCGGCTTTTTGCGTTCCTGCATGCTGCAGTCAGTCCTATGACTAATATCCTGTTTTGGAAGTTGCATCCATTAGCGACGTGCGCCACCAGGCGCACCAAAAGGAACCTTCACCCGGCATATGCCAGGCAAAGGCCCCTTTTGTATTGCTTATTTCATTTTTTACTGAACCCAAATTCCATCCGGTCCCATTTTATAACCGTCCGGGGTCATCTCATCTGCAGCCATGATACCATCCGGCTTCAGATAATACCAGCGTTCATTCCAGAACAGCCATCCGGTAATCATGTCTCCGCCTGCATTTAAGTAGTACCAGTGGCCCATGTAAGACACCCACTCGCTGTGTGCCATGATACCATCTGCCTTAAACCAGTACCAATGACCATCTTTCTGTACCCAGCGGTCTGCAGCAGTCTCTCCGCTGCTTAAGGTCAGTTTCCAGTCGGTTCCGTTCTGTACCCACTGGGCCTGCTCATCAACTACGGACGGGCGATGCTGTTCTTTGGAAGAAACGCTTCCAGCGGAACTGCTTCCACCACCACTGCCAGAGCTGCCTGAACTGCTGACCAGCTTCGGAATACTTGTTCCGTCCTGTAATTTCTTATTGCACCCCTTACAATAGGTATCCCCCGTATAGCCGGCCACATTGGTAGTAGCCTCTGCTCTGTCACGTACCTCAGTGCCACCCGCGTGATTGTCCGCATTCAGTTCTCCATAGGCTGCGCTGCAGGTTGAACACACCGCCTTATCTTTACAGGTAGCCGTACCGCCGGAGTGATTTTCCTTATCATCAATTGCCTCACAGCGGGAGCATTTCTTCCAGTGTTGCTTTTCGTTATGCTGCAGCAAGCTAAAATCATGACCAAGTGCAGAGAGTTCCGCATAAGTCGTATAATCACACCGGGAACAGGTGTCATATGCCTTCCAGCCCGTTTCCATGCAGGTTGCTGCCTTCGCATTGTGATGAATAGGATCGTGACCGAGAGCAGGAAGTTCCGCATAGGTCGTATAATCGCACCGGGAACAGGTGTCATATGCCTTCCAACCCTTTTCTGTACAAGTCGCTGCCTTCGCATTATGACGAACAAAAATATGACCGAATGCACCTATTGTTTCTAAATGTATAGCAGAGCAGACGTCACAAGTAAAGGTTCTCTGTCCTGCTGTCGTGCAGGTGGGTTTTATCGTCACTTCTCCACTGTCCCAATCATGACAGTTTTCCGAATCTATGGCATCACATCGAGAGCATTTTTTCCAATGCTTGTCAGTATCACTTTGCCATGTTTCGCTGATAAAATCGTGGCCCAGCGGGTTACCATAGGCTGTGAAGCAGATTTCGCAGACAGCCTTCTGTGTGCAAGTGGCTGTACCGCCGGAATGATCCATCTTTGTCTCAGATGTGTTGCATTGCACACATTGCTTCCAATGCTGTTTTGAATCAGACTGCCATTCAAAATAGTGGCCGAGCGGGTTTCCATAGGCTGCGTGACAGTTTTCACAAATAGCCTTCTCCGTACAGGTGGGCTCGCCTCCGGAGCAGTCATTCGTTTCTGTGTGACTGCTGTCTGTCGAGCAAGTGCGAGTATGCGTTCCATTGCCATTAGAAGTCCATTCGCCCCAGCTATGGACATGCGCTTCCCATATAGCATAGATTGTTTTGGTATTATAAGCCCCTTGTGGAATAGTGGCGCTATTTCCATAGTTATACACCACCATACCAGTTGGGGTATTTGCCCAGCCTTTGAATGTATATCCGTCACGAACGGGAATTGTACTTGATACAGGGATTTGTACATACAAAGCTGTGCTAGTCACCACCTGATCCGCTGGCGCGCCGCTTCCACCGTTTGCATCGTAATGCAGCGTATAGGTATACTGGGTAGCAGCAAGAAGAACTGCGTTGTTCTGAACCTCCGGTACCAACACATCGAATTCTTCTACGTTCCTGCCCTCTACAGTACTTTCCTGAGCATTAGACGGAGTAGCAATTTCCGCTTCCTGTTCCATTTCTTCTTCGGGTTCATTTTCCTGTGGCATTTCTTCAGCCGCCGGAATGCTGCCTTTTTCTTCGTCATACTGGCAATTTAGCTCTTTTGTGATACAGCCGCTTTCCACGCTGCATATATGGCTGCACTCAACAGGCTCATCCGCCTCGGATGGGGTGGCCTCATTTTCTGATATGATTTCCTGTGAATAGCATTCCAGCGT
>NZ_JBBMFJ010000061.1:0-2769 GCF_040096075.1 Ventrimonas faecis | reverse complement strand
AATCGGTCTGCAGGCGCGTAGGTAATGGAAGCCACTACCTTTTTTGTGCCTGAGACCGATTGTTTCCGATACTATTTGGGGAAAATGTCAAACGAAAATCTGCTTGCCTGACACGGTTATCTCTGAGACTATGAGAAAATCTCTGTAAATTAGATTCTTCTATGATAATGAAGGGTGAGAAGCTTACAAATCAGGCTTTTCACCCTTGTTTTATATATAACAGTTACTGCTGGGCATGTCAAGAGCAGGCGGCTCGCCGCCTGTCTTAGATTATGTTTTTACTTATTCTGGAAGTCGTCCTTCGTACATGATACTCAACTCCCCATAGACCTGGCCCCAGTCCCGGATGGTAGTTGTCCATTTCTTAGTAGACTCGAAAGTGGCCAGATATAAGGCTTTTAACAGCGCTGTATCACTTGGAAATACGCTTCTCTGACGATTCAGTTTCCGGTATGTGGAGTTCAGTGATTCTATCGCATTTGTTGTATAAATGACCTTCCGGACAGTGGTTGAAAACTTAAAAATTGGAGAAACGGCATCCCAGTTGTCCTTCCAGCGTTTCATGGAATTCGGATATTTCGGACTCCATTTTTCTGTCACACGGTCTAAAGCAGCCAGAGCCTTCTGCTCATCAGCAGCCTGATAGATGGTTTTTAAATCTGTAGCGAAAGCTTTCCTGTCTTTATCCGGAACGTATTTCAGCGTATTTCTTACCTGATGGACAATACACCTCTGATATTCTGTCTTTGGAAATGCCGCCGAAATCGCTTCTTTAATGCCTGTAAGGCCGTCTGCACAGATAATCAGGATATCTTTAACCCCTCGATTTTTTAGTTCATTTAAGACAGAAAGCCAGTATTTCGCACTTTCATTGTCACCAATCGTGATGGTCAATACTTCCTTTTTGCCCTCTGTGTTAATGCCCAGAATTACATAGGCTGCAAGTTTACGAATCACTCCGTTGTCCCGCACAGAATAGTGGATAGCATCAATGTAAAGAATCGGATACACGTCGTCTAGCGGTCGATTCTGCCAGTCTTCAATCTGCGGAAGTATCTTATCTGTTACATCAGAAATAAAACTCTCAGATGTTTCGAAGCCATAGATATCTTCAATCGTTTCCGAAATTTGGCGTGTAGTCATTCCTTTGGCATACATGGAGATAATCTTCTGGTCAATGTCAGAAATATCCTTCTGACGCTTTTTGACAACCTGTGGTTCAAAGGTGGACTTTCGATCTTGTGGTACTTCGATTTCCATAGAACCATACCGACTGTTTACCTGCTTGCGTTTATAGCCGTTTCGATAATCGTCGTTGTCAGAACGCTCGGATTTCTCATATCCGAGATGTTCATCCATTTCTGCCTCCATCATTTCCTTGAGGGTGCCGCCAAGGAGATCTTTAAGAGCATCCTGGATATCTTCAGCAGTCTCAATATCGTATTCTTCGAGAAGCTGACGAATGATATTTCTTTTTCCATCGGTCATTTGTACTCTGTGTACAGGTTTCTTTTGTCTTGCCATAATAAAAGGCCCTCCTAATGATATTTATTTTATCATAGAAGGACCTTATGATGGTTATTTTACAGAAAAAGTTTCACAGGCTCTTATCTCTTTTTATAAAGAACCAGTTCCGGATCCTCCCCCTTGGCTCCGTAGGTACTGATCATGATAAAATCCATAGCGGCGAGGACTCCAAAGTACCGTTCACCACCGAATTCCGATTCCAGCTGATTGCCAAGATAGGTTTTCTCATCATCCAGGAATTTTACACATTCCCCATTTGGGAGCCGATACTCCAGATTCACGTATTTTCCAACCAGAGCATTCAGTTTCTGCACCTCTGGCATCCCTTCGATATGAAGGTCGTTGATTTCTGCGATCAGCTTTTTCTTGAATTCTTCAAACTGGCCGCGATCACTGAGCTCTTCATACCGTTTCCAGTAATCCAGTTTTGGCAGCATTTCCTTCATATAGGCGCGCGCCTGATCTTCGGAAAAGTCCTGATTCACCATGTGTTTTGTACAGACATCAATCAGTTCATCCATATCACTGTAGGTGTAGGTTCCGTCCGCATAGCACCACTTACAGTAATCTTCATTCAGACTGCCATCACGATTGTGGCCTAAAATAGCATCATCCTCCAGCGGCATTCCGCAGCACTGGCAGATCAGTTTTCTGGGTTCTCCCAGAAGTGTATTGATGGATACACCAAACTCCTTCGATAAAAGCTTCAGTGTTTCGGTGTTGGGGACCGTTTCTCCATTTTCCCACCGGGATACCGCCTGCCTTGTCACCATAATTTTCTCAGCTAATTCATCCTGTGACATTCCCCTTTGGGTACGAAGTTTATAAATAATCTTCTTTGTCTCCATAGCTCCGCCCTCCTTTAGGTATATCATACAGGAAAATTGGGGGCGATGAAAGCAACTTGCTGTTGCATTCACCATCCCGATTGCGCTGAGCAGCATGCTCCAGCAATTATTCAATGCCGCCGATACCGCAATTGTGGGACTATTCGATACATCATCGGCGCTGGCCGCCGCAGGAACCAATGGGGAAATCATTGCTCTGATCGTGTCTTTGTCATCTGGATTATCCATCGGAGTCAATGTGCTCATTGCCCGGCAGATTGGACAGCATAAAGAACAGCATATGACATGCTTAAAAATTCCTGCATATTAATTTTAATCCCGTAACTGTTCAGTACCCTCACAGTTACGGGCAAAAATCCATTGAAAATTGCCTTCGGCAATGGGATTTTTGCCT
>NZ_JBBMFJ010000060.1:0-3224 GCF_040096075.1 Ventrimonas faecis | reverse complement strand
ATGCGCGAGTGGCTCAGTTGGTGGAGTACGACCTTGCCAAGGTCGGGGTCGCGGGTTCGAGTCCCGTCTCGCGCTCTTGCAATGAAAATTGCATATGCTGCTGTGGCTCAGTCGGTAGAGCGTCGCATTGGTAGTGCGGAGGTCACGGGTCCGATTCCCGTCAGCAGCTCTTCTAAAAGAGTGGAAGTTCTTATAAGTAAGGACTTTCACTTTTTTTATTTGTTAATGAGAAAAAATCTGCCGCTTTTAGCAAGTTCCCTCCATATTAAAAGTAAGACTTAATAAAAAAGGACAAAAACCGACAGGATTCCTATATTTTATGTTTGATTCCGGGATGGTATAATGGAGATAGAAAATTAGGAAGAATTGTTGGAATTATAATGGTATGTATTGGCAGGTATAAAAAATCAAAGAGTGACAAAATGGTATTTCAATATATTTAAGAACAGGATTAGATGAAGAAAGGGTGAGCTATATGTTTACGCTGTTTGAGTTTATGTTTCCGATTATTTTCGTGATGGTTTTCGGAATGATCATCTTCCAGTTTGTAACAGGAATCGGAACATGGCATAAAAACAATCAGTCACCGCGTTTGTCGGTGACTGCAACTATTGTCGCAAAGCGTGAAAATATCACGCATCATAGCCATGCAAATGCAGGTGATCTGTCTGGAGGGCATGGCTACCATTCGACCTCAAGTACCAGTTACCATGTCACGTTTCAGGTAGAGAGCGGTGATCGTATAGAACTACCGGTTTCAGGTAGAGAATATGGAATGCTGGCGGAAGGAGACATCGGTAAACTGACTTTTCAGGGTACGAGATATCTGTTATTTGAGCGTGTGTGATTCCGTTGGGGATCGTGCATTTGCAAAAAGTGGAGGATTTTCTGCATTGGATATGCATGATGGTTTCTGAAACAGACAACAGAAGCTAAAGCATAAGAAGTCGACAGATGGGGTCTGACGTACGGATCCTTCTGTCGTTTTTTGTTTTTGATGCAGTCCTTTTTAAATACATTTCGGCAAGATTGCTTCTTGGCTTCTTGCGTAAAATAGTTATGGTATTTTTGCTGGCCATAGACTACAATAAAGGCAAACTACAACTTTAGAATTACAAAACAAAATTAGATTCAGGAGGATTTAGGAGAAGTCAGGAGGGGGAGCTTATGGCATCAACGAATCAGTTTATGAAACAGATTTCTGCAGCAGCGGGGAGAACAAAGGCAGAGCTGGTGTTGAAGCATGCAAAAATCGTGAATGTCTTTACAGAAACCGTAGAAGAAGGAGACATTGCCATAGAAGACGGTATCATTGTTGGAATTGGAGACTATGAGGGAGACGTGGAAACTGATTTGAAGGGTGCATATGTCTGTCCTGGTTTTTTGGATGGACACATTCATCTGGAGAGTTCCATGGTGACACCGTCGGAATTTGAACGAATGGTACTGCCGCATGGAACCTGTGGGGTAATTACAGATCCTCATGAAATTGCAAACGTGGCAGGAATAGCCGGGATTCAGTATATGCTGGAAGCAACAAAGAATCTCCGCTTAGATATATATTTCATGATGCCATCCTGCGTGCCGTCGACTGCTTTGGATGAATCTGGAGCGGAACTGCATATGGAAGATCTGCTTCCGTTTTACCAGAATAAACGGGTGCTGGGGCTGGCTGAAATGATGAATTCCTACGGTGTGCTTCAGAATGCTCCGGATTGTATTGAAAAACTTCGGAAAACACAGGAGTACGGAAAACAGATCGATGGTCATGCACCGGGATTATCTGGTAAGGGCTTGAATGCATATGTAACAGCCGGTGTCGCATCTGATCATGAATGCTCAGAATTTGAGGAAGCCCGGGAGAAACTGGCCAGAGGGCAGTGGATCATGGTCCGTCAGGGAACAGCAGCCAAGAACTTAAAAAAACTGATGCCTGTCTTTGATACGCCCTACTACCAGCGGGCTATGTTGGTAACTGATGATAAACATCCGGGAGATCTGATTCGGGGCGGACATATTGATTTTATTATCCGGGAGGCGGTAGCATTGGGGGCGGATCCAATCCGCGCGATAAAAATGGGAACGCTTCATACAGCAGAATATTTTGGGCTGAAAAAACATGGTGCAGTGGCACCGGGATACAGGGCTGATCTGACAGTTTTGAATAATCTGAGGGATTTTCAGGTGCTCCGGGTTTATAAGGACGGAAAACTGGCTGCAGAAAATGGAAAAGTTATATTTGAGAAAGCAACTGAGACACCAGAGTGGGATGCTGAAATCAAAAAGCGTGTATTTCATTCGTTCCACTGCCGGCCGATACAGTTATCTGATCTTGCTTTGACGAAAAAGAAAAATCAGATCCGGGTGATTGATCTTGTCAGCCATGAACTGATTACAAAAGAAAGAATAGAAAACTGGACAGAATTGCCTGGTTTGGCAGCTGGAGTAAATCCGGAAAAGGATGTTGTAAAGCTTGTGGCGTTGGAACGTCATGAAGGAAACGGACATATCGGAATCGGATTCCTTGGAAATTATGGTTTAAAGAAAGGAGCAGTAGCGACTAGTGTTGGCCATGATTCTCACAATCTGGTTATAGCAGGAGTGACTGATGAAGATATAGCTGCAGCGGGAAACCGTGTAGTGGAAAATGAAGGAGGGCTGGCAATTGCGGTAGATGGCAAGGTAGTACTGGATCTTCCGCTAAAGATTGCAGGTCTGATGTCAGAGCTTCCGGTAGAAGAAGTAGATCGGAGACTGGAGGCAATGAAGTCACTTTCACAGGAGCTTGGAGTTCATGAAGATGTTGATGCCTTTATGACGCTGGCCTTTGTAAGTCTGCCAGTCATTCCGAAACTCCGTCTGAATACCTATGGAGTGATTGATACAGAGAAGCAGCAGATAATGGATGTGTTTTATTCTATATAGAAGTGCTTATCTGGAAAGAAGCTATTTCATATAGAACGCACATCAGAATATACGCGTTTTTCAAGCAATTAAAAAAATTCCAAAAATTTGAAAAATACTGTTGACTTTTGCCGTGACATTTGATATTATAATCCTCGCCCCGTGAGAACGGGGCAGGAGATCAAAAAGATTTCCAAAAAGAAATTAAAAAAGTTGTTGACAAAGCGAAAACAATGTGATAAGATATTGAACGTTGCCGCTGAGAACAGCAACAACATGAACCTTGAAAATGAAAGATTGAACAGTGTTTAAAACCCTGA
>NZ_JBBMFJ010000059.1:0-3237 GCF_040096075.1 Ventrimonas faecis | reverse complement strand
AAGCCGTTACAAGAAGTCTTGAACCCCGCAACTATGCGGGGTTTCGTTTTAGATGGTACCCGCAATTGATTACTTACGCACCGAGGAACAAAAACTCCCAACCGTATTTTTCTTTCTGCCGCTCAATCATCTGCTTCACTTTTTCGCTGTTGTACCGGCGGCTGGCATTTTCCATTCCGTCCGTAGTGATTACAAACATGGTGTGTTCCGGCACATCCTCCTGTCTTGCGTACTTATGAACATTTCCAATGTGATGAATTGCACCGCCGATGGCATCTAAGAGTGCTGTGCATCCGCGAACCGTGTAATCCCGGTCAGTCATCGGTCGGATGTCCCTTACATTTACACGGTCGTGCAGGACTTCGCTCACATTATCAAACAGCACCGTTGAGATCAGTGCTTCGCCCTCTGCTTTTTTCTGCTGCTCAATCATGGAATTGAATCCACCGATGGTATCCCGTTCCAATCCGCTCATGGAACCGCTGCGGTCTAAGATAAAAACGATCTCTGTTAAATTCTTTCTCATATGCTTGTCCTCCCAAAATCTCGCCCTTGCGGGCTCGCTGTCGCGGTATTCGCCAAGGTTTCGAGCAAGCTCGAACTTTGGCTCATTACACGCGCATATGGCTGCTCGGTTTCGTACCTTACAGCCATAGTATAGCGATTTTCTTTTGTGGAGTGGTCGCATGGAAAGCGACATTTCTTTGTCCTTATGCTCCGATCAGGCTCTGGTCAAAAGCAAACAGCGCCTCGTTGATTTCATACACATTATAGTTTCCCCGTTCGACAAAATATTCTACAATGATGTCGAATTTGCTCGAATGGGAAAGGGTAAACCCGGCCTTGCCGAGCATCTCTTGCATCTGGGCAAGCGGCAGTTCCAAAGCGATGGCAAATGCCAGCGCTGTAGGTTTGGACGGTTTATAGAATTTATCTGAGCGAATTTTGGAAAAGAGCTTCCGGTCAATGTTTGCCTTCTTGTAGCACTGGGCATCCGTCATGCCGCTTTCGTCAATCTTCCGAAGCAGCATTTCCGAAAAGCTCTCATCAATCTGCCCCAGTGCCTCTTCCAAGGATTGACTGCTGAATGATTTAAAGATTGCTTCGGACGGAAGCGAAACAGGTTCAGCTTCAAAGCAGGATTCTTCTGACAACGCCTTGAGCCGCCGTCTCTGTTCTACTCGGCTGTCAGTATGTTCCTCCACATACCGATCATCTATGTATGCCGCGATATCAGCAAACAGTTTTCCGCTGATCTGATATGCCTTTCGGTCAAAGATAACGATGTAGACCATCATCTCATTCTCCAGCAGAAACGTACTGATGGTATCGACTGCAACCTTCAGTGCCTGGTCTTTTGGATAGCCGTAAATGCCGGAGGAAATCAGCGGAAAGGCCACCGACTGACAGCCATTTTCTTTTGCCAGGTTCAAAGATGTCCGATAGCAGGATTCCAGAAACTCCTGTTCCCGGTGCTTGCCATCCCGCCAGCGCGGGCCGACTGCATGGATCACATATTTGCAGGGCAGGCGGTATCCCTTTGTGATTTTTGCGCTGCCGGTCTCGCAGCCATGCAGCGTACTGCACTCTGCAAGCAGCTCCGGTCCGGCGGCACGATGAATGCAGCCGTCCACACCACCACCGCCCAAAAGAGAAGTGTTGGCAGCATTGACGATTGCGTCAACGCTCATTTTTGTGATATCGTTTCTGATAATCTGTAAGGGCATTGCTTATCTCTCCCCTTTCTGCTGTCTCGTTAAACATGCTTCTTTTTCAATTCACGAATCAACATTTCAACCTGTGTTCCTATAAGGAACGGTGTTTTGATTGTCGATGCCCAATAAAAATTCCGCTTCAAAATTGTTTTAATCTCATTCGGAGACAGAGCAGGCAATGCTTTAACATCTCCATTGAAATTTTCCGGCACAATCATTCTGACACTATGATATTTTTCATCACCCACTTCCGTTGGTGTGTCTGTAACAATCTGTCCAACTGCAATAATTCCTCTTCCTTTGGAATAAAAAAGAGCATAGTCATCTTTGCGAAAGCTGTCGATATACCGTTTAGCATCTCCATATGCCGCTATTTTGTTTCCGAGAATCATCTCGGATTCATTTGTATCTGAATACGAGATATTCGTATCAAACATGATTCCCTTACACGCAGAAAACTTCAAACGATTATTTTCTATTTCTGTCAGAAACTTCACCCAGTATAAAACATTCTCCGGAATGATATGAGACTTATCCGGATTGATCGCAAATTCATAGATAACTGTTGGATCTGCTACTTTCACATTTGAATATTTCTGTTCATTCTGAATGTTTCCTTCTGTTGTAAGCAAATACACTTCACCATTCAGGCTGGAATAGTCATCTGTATTGAGATCAATATTACCCTTCTTTACCTGAATGTAAATATGCTTTCGGTTCAGGTCATTTGGATCAACCAAAACGCACTCATACTTTGGCGTAGCAATTTTATTTGTCGATGGAATGCAAACGTAGCCTTTCGTATCATACAGCCACAGCGCAAGTAAATCCTCAACATCTTCCGGCTGAAGCAGGCTGTAAAAATGCTTCTCACATAACGAGAGGGCTGGATCGGGATAATTGAATAGATCCTGTGCTGAATCGTGAACGCGGTTATACAGCATTTGACTGTATGCTTCTACTCCATTTTTCTTAATTCTCTGGATGGTTGATCCCATAATAAATGATGTTGCCACAGCACCAGGAACGGACTCTTCATCTGCCTTATCTGTAGCTGGATACCAGTCTATGTTTGTCAACTGATTCGCTGCATCAATCTGTACCGCATCTTCGCGAAACACCCAGGTGCTGTTCGACTTAACTCTCGCAATATAGTATTTTCCTTCATTTCTTGAGCGCATCCATAGGAGATCTCCTTCTTTCACATCCTCTACCATGCGGCACACACTGTCGAATGATCTGTACTGAGTTCTTGCCAGATTACAGTAATCCAAAAATGTATGTATCTCAGAACGTTCCGCCTGGGTTAATTCGCGCAGACTCCATCCCATTGCTGCGACATGATTTTTCAAGCAATAGTCGGCAACATTTGTGCCTCCTGTATTCACCTGTAATCTCCATACTGCCATTTTATCTTCCTCTTTCTTTTTGTATTTAGAACTTTCTCGTAACTGTTCAGTAGGTCTGCGCATTCACTGCGCTGACCGTATGAAAACATGGGCTTGCAGGCAAAAATCCCATT
>NZ_JBBMFJ010000058.1:0-6290 GCF_040096075.1 Ventrimonas faecis | reverse complement strand
TAGAATGAACCGTTCCATCCAGGCAGAAGGTACTTTTGGTATTATAAAAAATGACCGCTGGTATAAACGGATTGTGCAAAGAAACGACGGAAGTCAGGTAGCATATCCATATTGCTAATGCAAGTGGATTTTTTCCTGTTTTTTGATTTTTGCAGGTTATCCACAAGAGTTCTCACATTGCCCTGCTTTTTCCCCTGTTCTCTCCCCATAGAACAAGTCAAGGCCGACTGCAGCGTGAATTATCCACCTGCAATCAGCCTTAACTAACTATAAGATCACTGCATCATAAACCTCTTCCGATTTTGCTTCCAGAAGTCTTTTTGCCATATCTCTCTTCATCTGTGCCAGAATCACCTCTTCTGCCTCGGTGCGGTTTGGTTTTCTTGCCATCTCAATGAAATCCTGACGTACGAAGCCTGGGCGAATGGTGACAACCACCGTCTTTCCTCTGTAGCTGAACCGGAAATAATATCTTCCATGGGGGCTTTCCAGAATGCCTGCTGCCTCCGGCAAATCTTTGTCTACATGGATCCGTCCGTCAGTAACGCAGCGGGTCACCATCTCGAAAGCATCCAGCCCTCCAGGACCCGGAAATGCGGTGACGAGCTCGATCTCTCTGCGCTCCAGAAGTTTTCCGTCATCAAGCAGCGGAAACGCTCTTTGCATGACCTGGAACGCGTGTGCTACACCGCCCGGATATCCTACTCCGTGATACTTTAACAGGTCTTCAAAGCTGAATTCAAGTTTCTGTCCCTTTTCAAGTACTATAATTTTTTCCATTTTTATTTCTCCTTTTTCTTAAGATTCCTCATGTATTATTCCTGTCTGTTGTCCAGAATTTCAGAAACCTGTTCATCTGTCAACTCATACTGATAAACAAACTCAAAGAATTCCTTCACTTCTTCTTTCATGTCCATATCGGCGAAAATATCCGGATACTGGATCTTTGCGGCCCACTTGACCATGAGCGGTGTCTCCACACCTGCCGGATCCCAGCGGTAAGCGCCGATTGGGATCTTGTAAACCTGATGGTTCTTTATTGCATTGATAACGGACCAGTCTCTTCCGTCCTGTTTATTCTCCAGAAGATCGGACGGCATCAGATCGGAATGGTTTCCAATATAGATGATATCCGGATTCCATAAAAGCATCTGCTCCATGTCGACCTCAACCATCTTTCCTGTCAGGTCTTCCGCCGGATTTTTCGCTCCGCTCGGAATCATCCAATGATCATACTGTTTTACTGACACATTCATATCGCTGTAAAATTCAACGACTGTCGGCTTATCTTCCTCTGCTACATCAGTGAGGCGTGAAGCAACTTTCTCGATTCCCTCGTCAATATACTGCACCAGCTGCTCTCCGCGCTCTTCTTTCTGGCAAACAGCTGCCATGATCTGAAGATTTTCTTTTACGCTGTCCAATTCCGCACTTCGAAGCGCCACAACCCTAAGCCCCGCGTTTTCCATCTTCTCGATTTCCTTGTCCTTCGTCGAATAGATGAATACAACATCTGGGCGCAGTTTCAGGAGTTCCTCAACATTTACGGTGGAATCCTTTGTGCACCAGTCTGTCTCTGCATTTTCCAGCTGCGGGTACATGTCCTTCAGCACGCTTTCATTGTACGCTGTGATGGAAGATGGGTTGCAGCCAACGATATTGTCCGTTGCTCCCTCGATCGCATAGTAGATGGACGGGAACGGCTTGCCGACTGTGGCAACACGTTCCGGGACCGCATCAAATTCGATTTCCTTTCCGCGCACGTCTGTGACTGTATAGCTTCCGACCTCCGTCTCAGCTGCCGCTTCTGTCTGCATCTCAGAAACTGTTGTCGCAACCGCCTCTGTACTCTGGCTGGCATTGTTTCCGCTGCAGGCAGTCAGTGCAAATGCAGCGGCTCCTGCTAAAACTAAACCCACCATTTTTCTCATGTCTTTATTCCTCCGTTAGCCTTCTAAATTTATATTTAAACACTTAAAGGATAAACCTCCATCAGATCTGCCGCCTCTTCCCGCAAGATATACGGTCTCTGGCGCAATCCTTTTCCAGTGTCGATCCGCTCTTTAAGAGAAGTACTTCTGATTCTCCCTTTCAGACATGTCTGCACTTTTTTCAGTTCCGCTTCACTGTAAGGCGCTTCTTCCAGAACAGACAATGCCTCATCGATCTGTTCCTTTGAATTAAAGGTTCCAAGAACGGAATGCACCCACGGGGTCGACAGCACATAGCTGTAAGCAGCCTGCACAAGACTCTGATCTTCCCGGATCCGGATTGCGTCAAAAATATGGGAATATTTCAAGATATCTCCCGTTGCCAGCGGATTCATGGCTATGGTTCCCGCCCCGCTTTCCCATGTTGCTTTCAGTCCGTCCGCCCGGTATGCGCTGTTGACCACATTGAACCCCTGCACACTGTAGTCAAAGGGATACTCTTTTACGATCGGTTCGAGTTCCTGATTTTTCATATGCGCGGAGATCGCGATATGTTTTATCAGCCCCTCTTCTCTGGCTCTCTCCATCTCTTTAAGCGCTCCATAGGCCTTCGCGCCGCTCCATTCTACGCCGCTTTTAACGCCCCAGAGGCAGGTAAACGCATCGATGCTGTCCACACCAAGCCGTTTCAGGGAATTTTCCAGATCCCGTCTAAATGTTTCATGATCTCCTGCATGTGTCTTTGACATGATAAAGAACGGGTGTTCTCCCTTTTTCATTTCTTTCACTGCCTCTCCCAGAATCAGTTCCGAATATCCTTCCCCGTAGGTGACGGATGTCTCAAAAAAATTGATTCCTTTTTTATAGGCATATAAAAAGTTCTGAACATGTTTGTCCATATCTGCTGGATCATTCAGATGATGGGTCCCCATGGAAATTCTGGACACGGAAATTCCTGAACGTCCTAAAACCGTATACTTCATTTTTCTCCTCTCTCTTTCTCCTCTTCCCGGTCATTGTCTGCAATCCGGTAAGGTGCGATCGTTCGGTAGGTTCTTCCTTCAGCTGAAAAATCCAGAATGATGGCATGCGTCTGGAAGAATTCTTCCACATTGTTTTCGGTAATGATCTCCGCCGTGTCTCCGAACTTCTGCCGGTAATTTTGCCCCAGCAACAGCGTCTTGTCTGACAGTTGCAGCGCATGAGCCGGGAAATGTGTGTTGATGACGCAGGCCGTATTCTTTTCCTGATTGATATACGAGATCGCGTCCAAAACCCGCAGCTGGTTCTTCATGTCCAGATTTGACTCCGGCTCATCTAAGATCAGAAGTTTCGGTCCTGAGACCAATGCCCGCGCAAGCATTACCATCTGCAGCTCGCCGCCGGAAAGTTCGTTGCAGTACCTCCCTGCAAGTTTTCCGACACCCAGTTCCTTTAGCATCTCATTTGCCTTGTCAAACTGATCTTTTTTCGGAGTATAGAAGAAACTGTTCTCTTTGTCGAGCCCCATGACGACCATTTCCAGAACTCCATAGGAAAATGCGCTCCGTTTTGCCTGCGGCACATAGCTGATCTGTTTCCAGAGTTCTCTATCGGAATATGCTTTTAAATTCTTCTCAAGGATCCGCGCCTCTCCCCCGTTCCATGGCAAAAAACCCATGATGCATTTTAAAAGAGTCGTTTTTCCCACGCCGTTCGGACCTAAGATCGTCATAATCTTCTGCTCTTCCAAGTCAAACGAGATATTCCTCAATATTTCCCTTTTCCCATAAGAAAAACTTCCATTCTTTACTTCCAGTATCATCCCCTGCCTCCTGACGTCTTTCTGAGGATCATGGCAAAAAACGGAGCGCCGACCATTGCTGTCAGGATGGACAGCGGAATTTCTCCCGCTGTGGCCGCTCTGGCTGCTGTATCAATCAACAGCAGGTAGATTGAACCCATAAGCACACTTGCTGGAATCAATATCCGGTGGTCATTTCCGATCAGAAGTCGTGCAATATGGGGAATCACCAGACCGATCCATCCAATGATACCGCAGACGGACACGGTGACCGCAGTCATGATCGTTGCAATCAGGATCACGGCGAGGCGAAGCTTTTTGACGTTGATTCCCAGGGATCTGGCTTCCTCCTGATCCAGTGAAAGCAGGTTCATCTTCCAACGAAGGATCATGGCCACCACCAGACACGGAATCTCAATTGCTGCGCAGAGCAGGACATCCCTGTATGAAACATTTGCCAGACTTCCCATCAGCCACATGGTGATCGTCGGAAGCTTGTCTTCCGGATCCGCGATGTACTTGATAAAGGAAACCAGCGCATCAAACATGGACTTCACAATAACGCCCGACAGCACCAGCACGAACAGTTCGCTGCGCCTCTTGATGCGTGATAGGTTCAGAACGATCACCACTGCCAGAAGGCCGCAGCCGAGTGCGATCACCTGTGTAGCAGCCATGCCGCACGATAACAGGATCGCTAACGCCGCGCCAAATCCAGCTCCCGAAGAGACTCCGAGAATATCCGGGCTCACGAGTGGATTTCCGAAAACGGCCTGATAAATCGCGCCGGAAACAGAAAGCCCTGCCCCCACCAGAATTCCCATAAGGATTCTCGGAAGGCGGATACTCAGTATAACACTTGACTCGTATACATCCATTCCATCGGTCTTTCCGATGAACGATCTCCCTATAATTTCGAATGCCCGAAACGGACTGATCGGATAGCGTCCTACACAGATCAGTACCAGAAACAGGACGATCAGAGCGATGGTCATGATGAACATTGCCGGTCTTTTATTATTTTCCAGAATTCCTCGATCCATTGTTGTCTCCTTACCCATGGCTTATTGGTTAGCCATCGCTAATTAGCTATCGCTAACTATACATTATTTTCCGAATTTTGTAAAATAAATAAAATTGTTCATTTATAAATAAAAGCTATGATAAATTAAAAATGAGCCCTGGCACATTCTCACGCCGAGCGCCGGCGCTTGCGACAATCTGCATCTTCGTGCGAGTGCACATCAAAATAGGCTGCCTGCTATCGGACCGCCCTGTAAAATTTCATGATTTCTTTTATAAACTGCTGCACTTCTTCCTGCTTCCAGCTGTCTTTTGTCCAGGCAATGCAGATTGGAACAGGCTTATCGCCTTCCAACTGTTTCCCAACGATTCCATCATTCTGACGGATCGCCTCCGCCGGAAAGTATCCTGTCGCCATATTTGCGGCGATCATCTGAAGCGCCGTGCTTTGCTGGTCATATCTCCATGAGACCTGCGGTCCCTCCTCATAACCTGCCTGTAAGAATATCTGCCGTAATGCCTCTGTTTTGTGATGGTCGTGTTTTGTGGATACCATCTTTTCTTTCGCAATCATCGGTACTGTGATCCGCTCTTCATGTGCCAGCGCATGGTTTTTCGAGACACAGTACAGCATTTCTGTAGTCTTAAGTTCCGCCCATTTCAAATCATTTTCCATTGGATTTCCACTGTGATTCAGGATCAGAACGGCATCCAGCTTCTTGTCCCGCAGTTTCTCGATCAGTTCTGATGTAGAATCCACGGTCACCTTTATCTCCACATTCTGATACTTTTCGGCCTCATTTGAAAAATACTCCATGTAGGCGGCAGAACCCGCAGATTTTGTCAGACCGATCCGCAGATTTCTCCTATGTTTTACCATATTATGTACCTGGTCATCGAATTCCTTCGCGTGATCCAGCATCTGGGACGCATATTGGTAAAATCCTTCCCCCGCCTTCGTGAGCCGGATACTTTTCCCTTCCTTATCCACCAGGCGGACCGCATACTCCTTCTCCAGTTCACGGATCGCAGCCGTAACCGCTGGCTGCGTCACAAAAAATTTTTTCGCGGCCTGCGTGATGCTGTGGCATTCGCAGACCATGCAGTAATATTTCAGTTGTTGTAGTGTCATTTTTTCACCATGTATTGATCTATTAGGACTGTAAATGTTTAAAATATATAAGTTAGGCATTGCTAACTGCATATATTATACTACATGGTTTTTGGGGTTGCAAGTCTCTGAACAATTCTCACAGTATATCAGCTCTATTCCGGTTACTGTACACGCCTTGCGCAAACAGTAACTGATTTTGCCGATGCTTCGCATTCCGAATCAGCAAAATCGTAAAGGTCAAACCACACGCCTTTCACTAAATCCATTTTTAGTGCATACTGTCAGGCGGCAAATTATACTTCCCACCTACCCACAAATTCCTGCATATTAAATTCGGCAGGGACCTCATATTGCCTATCTCAGGGGCTGTGAAAAAACATAGCCTATAAAAAAGAAGGACCAAGGATTCATAATGAATCCAAGGTCCTCTTTTTGTGTT
>NZ_JBBMFJ010000057.1:0-7017 GCF_040096075.1 Ventrimonas faecis | reverse complement strand
AATGGGATTTTTGCCTGCAAGCCCATGTTTTCATACGGTCAGCGCAGTGAATGCGCAGACCTACTGAACAGTTACATCACATCATATTGATTCAGATTTTCCTTATAGGATTCATCTTTGCTGATCGCATGATTATGGAATAATTCTTCTGTATGTTCACTTCGGTCATAGTATGCTGCAAGCATATTTACTGCCATTGACTTGCCAAATCTTCTCGGACGGCTTACGCAGATATACTTCTGCTCTGTGCAAAGAGCTTCGTTGGTCCTTGCTATCAATTCGCTTTTATCTACATATATTTTAGATCGAAGACTGCCTCGAAATGAAAGATTCCCCGGATTCAAATAACTTCCCATATCTGCACCTCCCTCTGATATTCATACCTGTTATTCCTTCATACTAACACATTTCCCTGGATAATAAAACAGAAATATGACAGCGTCCACCACAAACCAGCCATTTTCCATAACCGGGCCGTCTTCCAGGCGCTGAAACAACAGAATAAAGCTCCAGTAGATCCAGCCTTCCCAGTTCTGATCCGAGTTGTGTCTCATAAAACGTTCTTCCGGCTGATTAAACGAAAAACCTTCGAAAGTCAGAAATCCTTTTTCTTTCAAAAACGCTTTCAAATCCTCTACCTTCAGTACCATTGCTTCTTTTTCTATGAACAACTATTCATGTGTTTATATTGGCACATTTTAAAATAATGCCAAGCAAAAAAAGCAGACCATACCATTTCGTATGATCTGCTTCCTGTTCCATTTGCACTATTCTGTTTTACGGAATCATCACCAGTCTTTCACTGATCCGTCAAATGCCCGCTTTGCAGCGTTGCTTCCCCGTTCATTTGCCGGATACAGCTCCGCTGCATCCTCTGCAAGCTCCACACCGATACCTGGCGCATCCGGAATCATCATGCAGCCATTTTCAAATCGCAGCGGTTCCTTCACCATCCTATCCTCCGCACCATTCAGGCAGAAACCGGGAAGCTCCTGAATGCCCAGATTCGGAATGCTTGCGCAGATCTGCAGACATGCAGCCGTGGATACCGGTCCCAGCGGATTATGCGGAATTACCAGTACATCGTTGGCTTCTGCCACTGCACAGATCTTCTTGCTTGTGGTGATGCCACCTACCGCACATACATCTGGACGGATATAGCGAGCGGCATGACGATGCATCAGCATTTCAAACTCACTCAGATTGATGAAACGCTCGCCAGTGGCGATGGGCACCGCAACCTGAGCAGCCACCTGTGCCATGGAGTCAATATTGTCCGGTGTAATCGGATCTTCCAATACCATCGGGCGATATTTCTCTACTTCCCGTCCAAATGCAATCGCCTCTGGTACGGTCATGCCGCGATGTACCTCCAGCACGAAATCGAAATCGGGACCAACTGCCTCTCTGCAGATCCGAACCTTTTCCAGTTCCTCCTCGATTCGTCCGGAAAAGAATTCATCCCGCCCGTCATTGCGGCTGGAAACAGGACCGTTGACAAAGATTTTGGCTGCCGTGAACCCCTGTTTTTTCAGTTCCTGATAACTTCTGGTCAGACTTTCCGGATCGGTCTCCTTAGTCATGACAGATGCATATACACGTACCTTATCCCTTGTTTTACCACCAAGAAGTTCGTATACCGGAACTCCCAGCGCCTTGCCTTTGATATCCCACAATGCAATATCAATGGCAGAAATCGCACTCATAATAACTGATCCCCTGAAATATACGGAACGGTAGAAGTTCTGATTCAGGTCTTCAATCCGAAAAGGATCCTTACCAATCAGATACGAAGTAAACTTGTTGATAGCTGCGGCTGTCGCATCCAGATATCCCCAGTTTCCTGCCTCTCCCAGTCCCACGATGCCAGCATCCGTATATATATGAACAAACAGATAATGCTTGGCATAGATTAATTTAACGTCCGTGATCTTCAATTTATTTCCTCCTTTTTATGTCAACCTGTAAATTCAGGCTAAATATGGCTTCAGAAAACTGCAGTGAAGCTGCAAGGCTTTTTCCCAGCCAGGTGTACGGTTTACCGTAAATCCATGCATTGCCTCTGAGATACGTGTGGCCGTTACCGTCACGCCGGCAGCAGCCAGTTTATGGCCAAACCGCTCGGTGTCCTCCATCAGACTGTCTTCTCCAGCCGATATAACCAGACTCGGCGAAAAACTGCCAAGAACTTCCGATGATGCTTTCAGCGGAGAACACAATGGATCTGCCGGATCTGCCGTCCCCACATAAAAATCCGTATACAGCTTCTCAGTCTGCGCACGCTTCACCCAGAATTCATTTTTCTGCAATTCCGGAGGCAGGCGTTCAATCGGATTCACGGTATTGTCCGCCGGGAAGTATTCCATCAGCAATGCACAGGGCGAGAATTCCTGCTGTTCCGCATTTTTAATGCAGGCAGCAGCCACCAGATTGCCTCCGGCACTGTGTCCCGCCATCGCGATGCGTGACCGGTCGATGCCCAGTTCCTCTGCATGGGAATATGCATAAACCGCAATCCCATAGCTTTCCTCCACCGCTGCCGGAAACGGATGTTCCGGAGCCGTGCAGTAATCAATATCCCAAACCAGACAGTTTAACTGCTGCATCAGATAACAGCAGTACCGGCGATCCCGGTCTGTCCGTCCTTTGATAAAACCACCGCCGTGAAAATTCAGAATCAGCGCCGCCTGATCCGGAAGGCTGTCCGGACGCTCTTCATACACATGAACCTTACGGCCCCCGCCGATATCAATGTACAGTTCCTGTTCTGTCCCCGGCAGCGCAGCAAGTTCTTCTGCGCTGACCGACCCGAACCGATCTCTCTGACGGATCACTTCCGCCTGTCTGATCATTTCTTCTCTTGTCATGGTTATCCTCCTAACAGCCTGATCCTGACTTTTCTCGATTTTAAAATGCAGGGAATACCGTCATGGTATATGCAATATAAACGATCGGGAGTATCAGGGTAATGATCGAGCCGCTCTTGACGATAGACTTCAGATCATATCCGCCATCTGCCATACACATTGCAACTGCCGGAGTTGCCATTGGTGTCATAAATGCAGTCAGGCTGCCTGCATTCACCAGCAGGATCAGTCCTATGGGATTTGCTCCCAGGGAGCTGCTGGTCAAAAGACAGATCGGGACAAAGACTGCTGAAACTGCACGGTTCAGCATAAACTGCGTCAGCAGGAACGGAATGATGAAGAACAGTGCCCCGAGAACGTAATTATTATGGGTTCCACCTACTGCTGTTGCCAGCGCATCTCCGATCATATTGCCGGCACCGGTGTTTGTCAGTGCGGTACCAAGTGACAGTGCACCAACAAATAACATCAGCATATCCCACGGAATATCACGAAGAGCATTTTTCTGATCTACTACGCCGAACAGGACCATAATCAGGCTTCCTACCAGTGCAATAAACCAGGTTGGCTGCTTTAACTGAGCAGAGAAAATCAATGCAAGGATCGTCCCAAAGAAGGTAATGATACCGATTTTATCAGTCATTGGAGAAAGCTTCTTAGCTGCAGCGCCTCCATTCTCTTTGGTTGCAATCGGGATAACTGGATTCTTCGGCGTACATTTCGGTCCGATGAACATTGCCCATGCAATAGATACAATCAGAATCGGCCATGAGCCGATCAGGAAGTTCATCGGATTAAATGTCATACCGACGAAGCCATAACTCTCCATAAATCCGGTAAACTGTCCAGCCATCTGAATTGCAGTCGGAAGCGGCAGGATACCACAGCAGGAAATGCACACAACCATAATTGGGAACATATAAGTAGATCGACTGTTATCTGTCTTGTCACAAAGTGCTGTCAGTAACGGGCTTACGATTGCATACACAACCATAGGACTGGCAATAAAGTTAGTCAGAATCGCTGCCAGAAGCAGATACCCCAGATAAGCCATTTTAAAAGAACCACCGGTTACCTTCATAATACCACTGCACATACTGTCAACCAGAGACGTGCGGCGGAAACCGGATGCCACGATGAACATGGTTGCCATCAGGATGGTGTTGTTGTTGGAAAAACCGCTCAGTGCACCTGCAGCATCAATACACCCGGTTGCGAACAGAGCTGACATGGAAATCATTGCAGTAATCCACATGGGAATCTTGTTCAGCATATAGCTGACAAGGGTTGCAGCAAAAATTACGATACAGATCATCATTTGTGTTGTCATGATAATATCCCTTTCTTTTTTGTATACACCTGATTCTCATGACAGCCATTTCCCGGGCAGCGGCTGTCACCCATGTCTACAATTTAACAGATCCTTCTGATTCTGTCGTGGATATAATTAACATATTTTCTGCCATCCGAACACGGAATGATGCCTGCTTTTCCGACAACACTATATGCATCGTCTCATTTCATCCAAATATTTTCCCTGTCTTATTTTCCTGATATTCCATGTGTGATTGATAAAAGCGAAAGATTTTTCGAAAATATGTTGTGCATTTTCACAAGAAAATAATTGACACTCAGACAAAACATAGATTAATATAACAACAGGATCACAGATTCCGATGCTCATCCAAACAAATGGAACATGGAAATTATTTGGATTTTATTTTGGGGAGGATTATATATGGATCAGCTTCACTTTGACATGCAGTGGCCACGGGATAACCTTTATCTGTCCTGCTTTTCCCACGAAGTCATGAATTACCGTTATCACTGGCACCCGGATGAATATGAACTGGGTATTCTGCTTCATGGCACGCAGGAATTCTGCTGTAATACGGAAACCAACGTTTTTCAGGAAGATGACATTGTTCTGATTGATCCCGGATCCGGTCACGCATCATTCAGCCGGGAAGCCAATACCTGCGCACTGGTTCTCCATTTTTCTGCCGATGCGTTCAAACAATTCCTGAAGAAAGAAACCAGGTTCAGTTTCCATAACTGTCACACCACAACCGAGACCAGAGATGCCATACCTTATCGCTGGCTTCGTTTCTATGCAGCCCAGATTCTGGATGCTGCGATCCAAGGCGGACCCTATGCCCAGCTGACAGCAAAAGCCAGTATGGAGATGATACTTTCCATCCTGTGCCGCCACTTCCAGCCGGAAGCCGTGAGATCTCTTCCGGAACAGGACGAACAGCATGCCAAACTGGTGCATCGCCTTCTCAACTACATCGATCAGCACTATAATGAAAAACTGTCGCTGGAAGAGCTGTCACAGTTTGCCCAGTACAACCGCACCTACATTTCCACTCTTTTCAAAAATACTGTGGGGGTGAATTTCTATGAATATCTGACACGGGTGCGTTTTCAGAATGCGTTGATTGAACTGGCCACCACTGATAAAAATCTGACTGAAATCGCATTGGATAACGGATTTTCTGATTTAAAAAGCTTCAATAAGCGTTTTCGTGAGACACTGCACCGCTCTCCCAGTGAATACCGGGCCCAGTTGCTTCCCGGTCATGTTCTCGGTGATTCCACAAGACGTTATCTTACCAGCAGCGACGTACTTGTTCAGAAAAAACTGAAAGAATACCTGAACTGGTCAAAAGAGAGAGCATAAGAAAAAGCATACCATTTCGCATGTTACTGCTTGTGAAGTTTCGTAACTGTTCAAAGAATTTCACGCATTACTATTTGGGAGGGACGAAACGAAACTGGATAAATATTTGGAAAAGTATAGTGAGAGCAAGATAGAATCATTTTGTAATGGAATAAAAAGGGATATCACTCCGGTCAAGAATGCGATATCCCTTTCTGTAAGTTCTGGATTTGTTGAAGGAAACAACAACAAATTCAAAGTCCTCAAACGTATTGTATATGGTAGAAGCGGATTAGCTCTTTCACTATTTTTCCCTATCCCATACCATTACATAATCCTTTTCGCCGGTAGCTTCATCCAGACTTTCACATTGAATCTCAAATTTCTCTCTTTGATAGAAACGTATTGCCCGTATGTTCTTCTGGTACACATTTAAGTGCAATTTGGTCTTTTTCGCTTTTGCATAATCCAGCAGATGTTTCCCTATCCCCTGTGACTGCAGTTTATCCGATACGAAAATTCCTTCAATATACTTGCCATTTAGTCCTATAAAACCTTGTATTTCCTGGTCGCTTTCATACACATAGACTTCTGCCTGAGACAACAGTTCTTTCACTAATTCGAAATTATTTTTCCAATATTGGGCAGGAATAAATTTATGTGCTTTTAAATTCGTGTCTAACCATATATCAGCTACGCTGTTTATATCTGCTTTCTGTAATTTTCTAATCATTTTTCACCAATACACTTACTTCTTCATTCGGAATTTTTACCGTCTTACTGAACCACTATATATTAGTAAATTTATAAGTCGCTATGAATTTTCATAGTCTGGCATTTCACCGATTGTCCACCAGAATATGCGCATGATCCTTTACCGCTCCTGCACTTCCTTGCCGCTTATATGTTCAATTTCGATTTCGAAAATCTGCACCGCTTTCCCGGCCTGAGCAATTTCTTCATCAACCAGCTGTTCGTTCGGATAATATTTCATTGCAAACCGTTTTAAGAACGCCGTTGCTTTTTCTCCAGCTTCCATCAGATGACATCTACCAAATACAACGACACTCTGCATAAACGGTGCCCAGGCCTCTTCCTTAATGGTTTCATTTCCATAAACCGTAAAGCATATCTTGTCGTTGGCTCGCAAAGCATCTACTTTGTGTCCTGCCCGTGCCCCATGAAAATAGATTTTCTGGTTCTCCCTGTCATAAAAATAATTGACCGGAATCGCATAGGGGTAACCATCATCTCCATTCACTGCAAGAACACCTCTCCGGCTGTTCTGCAAAAGATTTTCCGCTGCGTTGATATCAATTTCATTTCTCTTTTTCCGAATTGTCCGAAACATAATTTTCCTCCTTAACTTGTCCTATTTCGATTTTACTTCAGAAACATTTGTACCAGATTGCGTAACTGTTCAGTACCCTCACAGTTACGGGCAAAAATCCATTGAAAATTGCCTTCGGCAATGGGATTTTTGCCTGC
>NZ_JBBMFJ010000056.1:0-8406 GCF_040096075.1 Ventrimonas faecis | reverse complement strand
CAAGCCTGATTCACAAGCTTATCGCTCTTAATTATCATAGAAGAATCTTATTTACAGAGATTTTCTCATACTCTCGCAATTTCTGAATCTCGGTTTTTCTGTGTATCTGTGAAGGTTGTCGCAAGTCCCCAACCGACAGCAACCCTTCATTCATGACCTTCCGTCCGTCGCCCCAATCCATCTCTCCATGACCTCCCGTCCTCTGGCCTGAATCATTTTCAGTTACTGTTCACTCCGCTCACAGTAACGCGCTTTGCGATGCACAAAAATCATGCAAAGCATGATTTCGCGCCGCAATTCTCGGGTTTTCGGTGAACTTTGTCCACAAAAAACACTTCGCGGAACGTTACCAGTGAACAGTAACTATGCAAAGAAGCGCATCACAGTTATTTAAACTTTTATGTGACAAACGTAACTGTCTGTGATATTATGAAAGTAATATAAGCAAAAATGACTTTTGCAGAAATTTTATTTAAAAATATACTTCTTCTAATGGATTAGAAAGAAGTTATATAGATACGGAATGGTATGAGTACAAAGAAAATTACCAGCGAACAGTAATGTAGGAGAACAGTTCGAACATATGTATCGGCTGTTCTTCTTTTGTTTTCAGGCATTAATGGGGGAATATTTTCTATATAAGTGTTGGGAGATTTTATGGAAAAGTTTAAGGCAAATGATAATAAGAATGAAGAACATGAGATTAACTACAGACAATTTAACAAAAAGCTGGAACTTCTGAATCAGATTCTGTCTTTGATATCAGACATCAATCAGGCATCGGATGAGAAAGAAGTGAAGGACTGTATCCCTGCATTGCTTCAATACATCGGTGAATATACAGATGCAGACAGGGTCTATATTTTTGAACTGATATCCGAAAAACAGGACTATTACAGCAATACCTTTGAATGGTGCAGGGAAGGAATCATCCCTCAGATTGACAATCTGATTCATATTCCTATTGCCAGTGTGCCGGTATGGCATGAGAAATTTTTCTGCGGAGAAACCATAATTATCCATGATCTGGAGAAAATACGCGAAACCATGCCCTCGGAATATGACATCCTGAAGGTTCAGGATATTCATTCTCTTCTGGCTTTGCCTTTGTTTGCAAATACGCAGCTGAGCGGTTTTATCGGTCTGGATAATCCGGGTTTGGTTAATCCAGGTGTTTCCATATCGCTTCTTTCCAATGTAGGCGGACATCTTGCCAGTACACTGAACAATCTGCGTATGTTCAGGATGCTTGAGGAAAAACAGAAAACACTGGAGAGCAATCTGGAGGAACTTCAAAAGGAGAAGCATATCCTGGAAGCTCTTTGCGTAGATTATACCTCATTTTATTTATGTGATCTGGCAAATGATACTCTGGAAACGATCAAACCGGGCATACTTTCCAATGGTACAGAGGTTGATGGGATGACGGAACTGAAATTTAGCTATACCTCCAGAATCAGATATTATTATGAAAATTATGTAATCCGGGAATCAGCACCGGATTTCCTTCAGAAGCTGGAACGTCATGCTCTTATAGAGTATCTGCGGAATCACAAACGTTTTGTGCATCGTTATCAGTCCGTGAAAAACCATGCCGGACATGAGTATTTTGAATTACAGGTGATCCGTCTGGAGACAGGCAACAGGGATGATTATAAGATCATTATGGGATTTCGCTATATTGATGATATTGTGCAGGAAGATATGAAAAAGAAGAAGCAGATGGAAGCGACTATGGCAGATCTGAAGCTGAATAATGAGATCATCTCTGCAATCAGTAAAATGTACTGGATCATCTACCGGATGGATCTGATCCACGATACCTATGAGGAGATTTCCAGTAAAGAATCCATGCACCGTCTGACCGGTAGACGTGGAAAAATTTCTGTTCAGTTTACAAATGCCAGAGAGAAACTCATAGCTCCCGAATTTCAGGAGAGAATGAGAGAATTTCTGGATGTTTCTACGCTGGCAGAGCGTCTGAAGAATAGAGAGGAGGTTTCCACAGAATACAGAGCCATAACCGGAGTCTGGCATCAGGCCAGATTTATTGTGAAGCTTCGAAATGAAGCAGGGGAAGTAACCAATGTTCTCTATGTGACGAGAGATATTAATGATCAGAAAATATCTGAGCTGGAAAGCCGGGAGGAGCTGAGAAGAACTGCTCAGGAGGCAGAGAAAGCGAATCTGGCAAAGACAGATTTCCTGAGGAGAATGAGCCATGATGTTCGTACACCGATCAATGGAATCCAGGGCTGTGTGGATATTGCAGACCGTTATCCGGATGATCTGAAGCTTCAGCAGGAAGCACGTACCAAAATCAGGACTGCGTCCGGTTATCTTTTAAATCTCGTCAATGATGTGCTGGATATGAATAAGCTGGAATCCGGCAATATAGAGCTGGAGAGAAAGCACTTTAACCTGCTGGAAGTTCTGCATAATACGAATGAAATCACCAGAATGCAGGCAAATGAAGCCGGCGTCAATTATTATGTAGAAGATGGAGAAATCATCCATACGCAGCTGATAGGAAGTCCGGTACATTTCCAGCAGATATTGATGAATATCGGCAGTAATGCAGTAAAATATAATCATGATGGTGGTTCCGTGACAGTTTCCTGTCGTGAGGTTTCCTATACGGATACTACTGCGGGATATGAGCTGACCTGTACGGATACCGGGATCGGCATGAGTGAGGAATTTCAGAAAAAGGCATTTGAACCTTTTGCCCAGGAAGAGCAGTCAGCCAGAACAAAATATGCAGGTACCGGTCTGGGACTTGCCATTGCCAAAAAGCTGATAGAACTGCAGGGAGGAACCCTTTTCTTTGAGAGCATACAAGGAAAAGGAACCAAATTTATTCTTCGTATTCCTTTTGAAATCTCTGCGGAGGAACAGGAAAAGAAATCTCATATGTATCAGAACTGTTCAGTGGAAGGAGTTCAGGTTCTGCTGGTGGAAGACAATGAACTGAATATGGAAATTGCTGAGTTTCTTCTGAAAGAAGAAAAAGTAAAAGTGACAAAGGCACGGAATGGACGGGAAGCTGTAGAAATCTTTGAGAATTCAGCGTCCGGATACTTTGATGTGATCCTGATGGATCTGATGATGCCCCAAATGGGAGGTCTGGAGGCTGCCCGCAGAATTAGAAGGATGGATCGAAAGGATGCGAAATCGATCCCCATTTTTGCTATGACAGCCAACGCCTTTCTGGATGATATTGCACAGAGTAAAGCAGCAGGAATGAACGAACATTTTTCAAAACCTCTTCAGATGGAGAACGTGATAGATGCCATTCGATTTTATTGCACAGCCAGATGAAAAAACAGTTGGAAGAAAACATAATGAGGAAAATTCAATGAAAATAGTAACTGTTCAGAACCCCCTGATTAGATTCAAGTAATATTTGTACAAAACAGCCTCACGTGAACTTCCCCCTCACTTCAGCGCAAGCAAGTGGTGGGTAGTTCACGTCAGGACGGTTACATCACCATTATTCCAAGCAAGGGATTTACGATCCGGCAGTTAAAGCCGGATTTCTTAAAAAACCATAAAACGGAACCTGCTGCCGGGACAAGTCCCCCACCGACAGCAACCCTTCATCCATGACATCCCATCCGCCATTCCATTCCTTCCTCCATTCACCCAATCCTCCATCTTCCCATCACATTTTTCTACCATGTCCACCCTTCTTTTCTCACATTTTTCCAATCAATCAAGAAAAAACACAGAAAAAAATAGGCGATCGCGTTGGGTTTTCATGATAAATTTCTGGTTTTATGTGGACGAAAATGGCGGAATGCAGACTGGCTGGTTCCAGATAAACGGCAAATGGTATTATTTTAAGGATGTTTCTGATGGAACCAGGGGAATCATGCTGAGAAACCAGAAGACACCGGACGAATATTTCGTCGATGAAAATGGTGTGTGGAAGCCATAAATATCACCCTGTCACAAATATCACCTTGTCACCCATCAATATCAGAATCGAACGAAATAGGAAAAAGAGCAGGAAATCTGAAAAATGATTCGCCTGCTCTTTTGTGCTCTTACTTGAGAATTCCGCTGATCACTGCTTTCGGGATTTCAAAGGTCACAACGCCCATATACATAGGTGCTACATCTCCCTCGTTGAAGCTTATTACGACATTGCCCTGTTCATTGAGATAAAAGGCAGTTTCATCTGTAATCTGTTTAACAGATAATCCAGCGGGTGGACCTCGTAACCCTCCAGCGCAAAATCCAGTTCGGAGGTAGTAAAGATAATGGGAGTCCGCTCAGCCAGAAGACGCAGGCGTCTGGCGGTCTCAAGGCCGTTGAGTCCGTTTTTATCCAACATGATATCCAGAAAGACCGCCTGAAACACTCCGGAGATGAAATCCAGAAGGAAAGCTTCGCCGCTTTCATAAAACGAAAATTCTGCAGGGACTCCGCTTTTTGCGTGTTCTGCCCGGATCAGTCCTGCCAGATAATCCTGATCTTCTTTTCTGTCCTCTACAATGGCGTAATGCATAACCCCACCTCATCCTGCAATCGTAATGCCTATAGTGTAACACGGAATAAAACGGCTGTAAAATGGAAAATGACTTGTGCGCGCAGAAGTCTGATGATACCATGTTACTGATGGGCAGGCATTTTCTGAACTGAAAATGCCGTATGATACCGTGAAAAAACAAAAAAGATCTGGCAGGCTGCGGAGTAAAATGACAGGACGGATCAAAAGGAGAAAAGATATGATCGTAATGGTATGTGTAGATGATAACAACGGAATGATGTTCAACAAACGCCGCCAGAGTCAGGACCGCGTGCTGCGCCAGCGCATGCTGGAGCTGTCGGGAGAAAAGAAGCTGTGGATGAATGATTACAGCCGCAGACAGTTTCCGGAAGAGGAAGCGGGGCATATTGCAGTAACCGAATCGGACTTTTTAGACATCGCCCCGGGGGAAATCTGCTTCCTGGAAGATCAGGATCCGGCACAGTACGAAGCACAGATAGAAGAGCTGATCCTGTTTCGCTGGAACCGCGTCTACCCGGCCGACCTGCATTGTACCCTGGACCTGTCAGTCTGGAAACTGACAGAAACCGAAGAATTCGCCGGCAATTCCCATGAGAAGATCACACAGGAGCGGTATGTGAGAGAGTAGGGATTACTTACGTTTTTTTGCCTGGCAGATATAATAGAGATATAGAGACTGATTTACGAGATACCTTGATTGAAGCACAGAAAAGGCAACGAATGGTAAATGCGTAAAATATAATAAAATTTGGAGGGTACGAATGATGGAAAAAGATTACATAGAAGTAAAGTCATTTGGAAAAGTGTTTCCCAAAAAGGGAGCAAATGCGAGAATACCATATGAACATCAAAAATGTGCAATGGAAAATCTCGATATTATGAATAAAAATGCGAAGTACAGCACTATGATTGTACTTCCTACTGGTGGAGGAAAAACGCACACAGCTTCTATGTGGCTTTTAAGAAATGCACTGGATCAGAAAAAGAAAATATTGTGGATTGCACATCGTCAGATGTTACTTGACCAAGCAGCAGAATCTTTTCAGAAGTTTGCGTATTCAGAGGTAATACCGCATATTCCGTCCTTCCAGTACAGGATTGTATCTGGTGCATCTACGCATGATAGAACCATTGATATTCAACCCACGGACAATTTGTTGATTATGAGTAAGGACAGCATAGGCAGAAATTTACAGTGCTTAGATGCATGGCTCAAGGGCGAAAAGGAAATCTTTTTAATTGTAGACGAAGCACACCATTCTACTGCCAAAACTTATCGCAAAGTAATTGATTATGTAAAAACAAAGGTATTAAATGTAAAATTGATTGGACTGACAGCTACACCATTCCGTACTACTGATGGGGAACAGGGACTTTTGGCAAAAATTTATGAGGACGGTTTACAAGGTGGAAAGGCGGTTCATGGAAATATAGGTATTACATATCAGATAGGGTTAAAAGAGTTGATAAATCGACGCATTTTATCAAAACCTATTTTTGAAAGTTATTACACAGATGAAATGTATGGAGAATCATTAGGTTTGAATGGTTGGGAGAGTATCCAACGATTGGACGTATTGCCTGAAGACGTAGCAGGACAAATGGCAGATAGTGCAGCACGAAACAAACTGATTGTCCAGACATACAAGGCAAAAGAGAAAGAGTATGGACAGACGATAGTATTTGCAATCAATGTAGTTCATGCAATTCATCTAAGTTCGTTGTTTAATAAAGAGGGCATAAAGTCGGAGTTCATTGTGTCTGATGTAAAGGATTCTGTGACAGGAGTGAGAATCAGCAGAGAAGACAACGAAAGAAAAATAGAAGAATATAGGGCAGGAAGAGTAAAAGTACTTGTGAATGTAAATATTTTGACAGAGGGAGTGGACTTACCACAGACTAAAACAGTATTTTTAGCAAGACCAACTGTTTCTACAATCCTTATGACACAGATGATAGGAAGGGCACTTAGAGGAGAAGCTGCTGGTGGAACTTCTTCAGCATACATTGTTTCTTTTGTAGATAGTTGGAATGAACATATTGCATGGGTAAATCCAGACAGTCTGTTCAGTGGAAATAATGAATTTACAGATAATCCAACAGAGCATATGAAGCATGAATTACGCATGATAGCGATTTCTAAAATAGAGGAGTTTGCTTCTGTACTTGACGATTCTGTAAATACCACAGTATTAGAAAAAGTACCATTTGTACAAAGAATTCCGATCGGAATGTATGCGTTTGCCTATTTAGAAGAAAATGGAGTGGATTCTTCCTATCAAGTAATGGTATATGACAGTACGAAAAAAGCATATGAAAAATTGATGAAAGGCTTACCAGGTCTGTTCCAAAGTTTTCAGTGTGAAGAGGAATATCCGGCAGAAGAATTGCTTGAAGAAATGGCAGAGCAATGTAGAAACACGTTTTTCTTAGGCGAAATGATACCACCATATGAAGAAAAAGATGTGATACGAATTTTGAAATATTATGCCCAGTACGAAACTTCGCCACAGTTCTATTCATTTGATGATATAGACAGAAGCAAGTTAGATGTTGCTGCGATTGCAAAACGTATTTGGGATGAGGATATGGGGCAGAGACAGAAAACAGAATATGTAAATGCCTTATGGGAACATAGTGATGATAATTTGTTAAAATTGTTTTTTGGACGAAAATTGTATTTCTGGAGACAACTGGATATAGAGTTAACAAAACTGTCTAATCCGCATATTTATGACGAAGAAGAAAACGTGCAGCGAGGTATTAGAAAGCTGGAGGATTTACCATTGTTCGAGATTGGAAAGGTAAATCCGGAACTGGAAAAAAATCTTCGGGATACAGCATTTGCTAAATCAGAAGATACAGATGGAAATTATACTTGTGCCTGTTGTGGAGCAAAAGGCAAAGACCGTATTTTCTTTCAGGTAGACCATGTGATACCGATGAATAAAGGTGGAAAAACTGTGGCAGAGAATTTGCAGATACTTTGTAGACAATGTAATGGGTTGAAGGGGGATAAAATTGATTGAGCTATATTATGATTCATTTGATCTTGCTTGTATCATACATAGTCTGGATATGGGAATTAAGACAGCGAGTATCATGTTGGAAAAAATTTGGAAAGAAGATAATCAATATTTAAGTCCATTCTATCGGACAAATTTGCGTCAGTTATATTTGGATGTACATTATTGGACAGATTATTTGTGCGACAAGCCAGTAATAGATAAGGAATTTCCAGCTGTTCAGAAAGATTTTCATTCGTTTGGTAAGGATGTGGAAGAAGCAGCCTTTATTACGGATTATTTTGATATTGATTTATTTTTCAAAATGAAACGAGTGCAGATTCTTTATTTGGATGGACAGGATTATGTGAGAATGAAACTACGGACATTATTGAAAGCATATGGATATAAACGCCGGACACAAGAGTTATTAAAATATCTCAGGGAGTGTATGATGTTTTACCATATGCAGACATATCTTCGTGGAAAAGAAGAATGTGATATTGGGGAGATTGGACTTGATGAAATGATAACGATTCGGGTGATTTAATATAATATTCGTGGCAACAATTTGGCAACAGAAAATCAGCAAGCCAAAATAATATGTGTAATTGAGATAAAATGTCGGCAGAAAAGATATAGAACTTAAACTAAAATGTTTAAGAATAGCTATGGATTTGCCGAATTAAAATGGGATAAATCCGTAGAAAGCGCAATTTCGCAGATAAAAGAACGAAATTATGTAAGTGCTTTGAAAGACTATCGGGGAAATCTGATTTTGGCTGGTGTTACCTATGATAAGAAAGATAAAAAGCATAGCTGTAGAATAGAAAAAATAAAAATTTAATTTGTGTACAGAAAATGCCGGGCGGCGCCATTTGGCGC
>NZ_JBBMFJ010000055.1:0-8632 GCF_040096075.1 Ventrimonas faecis | reverse complement strand
TATGCTTTGCCCTATCGGGCAATCGAACGAGAAGCCCCCACTTCAAGCGTTAGCTAAGTGGTGGGAGCATGTCACAAATCATAACGCTGATGCTGTGTTCTTCTCATCCACAAAGCCATGATCCGGCATCCGGCATAGCCGGACAGACATCCGAGCAGCATACCACCCAGCACATCGGTCGGGTAATGCACATACAGATACAGCCTGGAAAACGCAATCAGGAACGCCAGCACCAGAACAGGTTTCCACAGTTTCTTTGCCGCTGTCTGGCTCTCCGATATTGCAGTATTCCTGCGGTGCGCATGAAAAAACAGCGCCGATGCCGATGCGAACGAAGCGGATGTGTGCCCGGACGGAAAGGACCAGCCAGATGGTCTTGGAACCAGAAGCTGAATGGCCGTGTTCACATCACAGGGGCGCGGCCGGGCTACACACGGTTTGATAATTCCGTTACACAAAACGGTATTTATGAGCAGCGCCGCCGCAAGCACTGCACCGCAGCGTCTCGTTTTCGGGATCAGCAGTAATCCAAGCACCAGCGTAATCCAGATAACGCCTACGTTTCCAAGCTTTGTGATGGCGCACATCACCTGATCTCCCACCGGTGTGTGCAGTTTCTGGATCAGATCCAGAATCCTTAATTCGAGTCCCATATGACCATCTCTTCTTTCTGTTTTTTTCTCATGACCTCATTACTCGATACCCTTGCTGTCATTTATTATATTGTAACAGACCTGTTGTAAGAAACACAGCAGACATCCTAAATTTTTCATAAATCCTTGGACGCAAAAAGGACACCGCTCGGACTTGTGTGCCGGGTGATATAGATACTGATTCTTATGAATTTTCGTTAAATCTTGGGATTTCAATATTTTCATCCGCAAACAAACCATCATTCACATATGGGAATGATGCTAAAGCATCATCCATATATGGGTCTCTATCCTCTGGTTTTGTATCAAGAACTTTAAATAAATCTATCAACCCTCTACGGACATCATTCAGTATAGGTTGTTCTCTAAGATGCTCTTGGCAGCCTCCCGCTGGGCATATCCGGCGGCTTCATAGATCTGCATCAGCACATCAAAGGCATACACCAAAATGTGACCACTGCCCATGCAAGGGTCTGTTGCCGTTCTAAAGGTGATACAATTTAACGAATAACCTTTTAACGATGAACACGCACACCCCTTAGAGGGTGCATAATTTAACGATGCCGGGTTCATTTGCACACGGTTGTAACGATTGGATGCAAAAATTAAAAATCTATACCATACCAATTTCCATCCGTTTGTGGTAATTGTCTTTGTCTCACACGGTTTAAGAACTTATTCCGATGCTTATAAAACTTCTCGTTTAAAAGCAGTTTGTCATCCTTAATCCATTCATCCACCATATCTTCCCATCCCTGTAATTGTCTCAAATGCAAAGCTTGTTCCATTTCTAAATGAGCATTATAATGTAGTTTAATATTTATAAAACAAGGTTTGCAACCATATGCATATTCGTATGTTCCATCTTTGTATTGGGCAACCCCTACTAATGAATTGGGTATATTTTCATCTGTAAGAATATCTCGTCCACATATCATACATTTTAAAGGCTTATACTCATCCTCGCTCACATTCATATAGTATTTATGCGGATACAAGCCATAGGACTGAAGAACCTTTGTATCCATATACTGCATAATTTGTATTATCTTTTGAGCGTCAAAAATCATATAACTGTAATTTCCATTTTTACAGATTGCGTCAAGACGATTTTGCAATCCCGTTGTAATGCCTGTGGAATAAAAACCGATAAACCCTGTTACTCCAAACTGTAGTAATCTGTCGCTTATATTCTTTTCGTCATCCTGTCCAACATGATTTCCAGAACCAATGTAGTGCTTACAACTCACAATAAATTTTGCTGGATTGCTTACTATAAAGTCTTTGCCACCATCTGTTCCATATGCTGGCATTGTGCAGATTTGAAATCCGACACATCTTAATACCTCAACAGCAAATTTTTCCCACTCTTCATCGGACATATTATAGAAAAATTCATAATATCGATTCATTTATCTCACCTCTTTTGCTGCTTTATTTGAAACTGGATTATGATTTCTTCGGTAATTTAACATTAAAATTACCACCCAAAGCTGCTGCACCTATTCCAACAGCTGTAATCACAGCAAAACTTGCAGCACTGATTACCTTCCAGTTGAATGCTTTCTTTTCAGAATCTTTTTTGTCTGCCATTCGTGCAACTTCCATTTCCTGTTCTCGGATTTCCGTATCCTTTTTATCCACCATACGCAAGACTTCCATCTCTTGTTCACGAATTTCTTTTTGTTCTTCTGGTGTCAAATTAGGATTATCAAGGCATTTACTTAAATCAGAGCGCACCTTATCTGCAAAACCATATGTCTCTGTCTCATTGTCGAACGAATATGTCGCGATTACCAAATACATATTCATTCTCCTATTTACGAAATTTTGTGCAGGTTCTGCCGCTCTTTGTGTGAAGTCTTTTTAAAGAAAGTATTCATTTTTTCTTTTCCGAACGCTGCGGAGAGTCTGTTCTGCCATTCGCTTGGTGCCGAAAGCATGATTTGCGTCAGCGTATCCGTGGCATATCCCTGCAGGCCTTTCTGCTTCAAAAGAATCTCGACTTGTTCCTTTGCCCTCATTTCTCGACTATTTGGTGTGCTCTTGGTTTTCTTAGTGTTCTTATCATTCTTTGTGTTCTCGGTTTTTTCGATTTCCTTCCCGGATCCCGTCCATGCTTCCCGTCTGACAGTCGCACCGCGCTTATTCCAGAAATCTACACATACATCATAGCCGTGATCGTTCGACAGAATTATGTATTCCGCTTCCCTGTCTGTTGCAATCAAAAATCCCAGCAGGCTGGCCAGCTGAAAATCAAGTCCGTTCGTGCTGCATGCACATTTTGTGAGATAGACCTTGTCTGAATGTGATAGAATTTGCTCTACAACCTCACAAGAAAGCGGTGGAGTGTGGTCTGTGTATAGAAAATGCACAGTTTCTCGTTCCATTTTACCTTTCATGATTTCAAAACAGCGTTTTCCGCCTTCGTTTTCTGTATCAACCAGGTAAACTGTTTCTTTTTGGTCTATTTCGTTTTGCATTGCCAACTTCCTTTCTTTTTTCCCATTTGCTGCTGCCATATACTGATCGATAAACTCATTGGCAACCACCGTTGCATTCACCTGGAAGCTGCGCATAATATCCATCAACACTCACATCTCTATAACTATTGGTAATAGTGTAGCACATTCATGACAAAAATCAACCAGTTGGATGCGGTCCTGTATTTTGAAAATCCCCCACCGCTATCACCGCTCACCAATTGACCTCCCCTCCTCCGCCACAACCCTTTATCCATGATTCCTCTCTTCTTCGCAATTTCGTTTTTAATTTCGGTTTTTCTTCGTCCGAACATGAAAATGAACAAGAGAACATCTCTGTCGCAGAAGAGGATCCGGAAAAAGTCCGGAAGAAAATCGTATGTTATTGATCTATGGTTGAATATGAGCTTTGAATCAGGTGGAATCTCCACTCCGTTCAAAGTTCTTTCTTGGAACGAGCAATTTTGAAGATGAGTTTCTGCTCGACGAACGGGAGGTCATGGAGAGATGATTGGGTCGGGTGGGGGACTTTCGCTGGCAGTAAGATTTCTCTTATCTTACTGTATCAATGGGTTGAATATTTTTCCTCAGATGGTATATTATAAATGAAGGGTACCACCGATAGACGGTTGCCCGCATTTATATGTTTGACTTAGAAAAGCCGCTCACACTTTTGCAGGGTATGGGGCGGCTATTTCTGTGTCTTATACTATCTCGGCCAACTTTAATGATATAATTGTTACCAATATATAATTTACATTTATCTATCGCTATCTGTTATGTAACAGAAAGTCTTTATTTTATTTTCTTTTCTGTTATAATTCAAACTGTCGTTAGCGATAAAGCATCTGATGCATCTGCACGGCCACCAGCCTGCATCAGGGAAAGGAGTTCAGGTATGCGTACGAACGGTCTGATAATTTCATATGAGGATGGCAAGAACCGCGTATTAACATCTCGGTATGAAGAAGATTCCAGCTACCCGGTCGGAAACCTGATGTGTCTTATCTTTCAGGGAGAGATCCTTGATGACATCAGCTGTATCCTTCATGACTGCATTTGCGCCTGCTCTATGAACGAAGATGCTCTGACGCAGGACAGCATTGAGGATGCGGAGCGCTATGTTCTCTCCTCACTTCTCTACAACGACTTCTATCCGGCACAACGGATCGCACAGGGCAGCTTCATCCGAATAATGGAACAATACCGGGCACTCGACAGTCAGAGTATGGCGAGACTCCTTCAGGAAGAACTACGGAGTGTCAGTGAGGTAAATATGCCGTTCAATGATATCGGGTTCTCAAATGTCGGCACTTTTCTTCGCCTTTGCTTCAATAACTACTATGTAGACCTGGTAAATGCCCTCAGCTTCTTTACCGCTTTGGCAGCGACATTATCGGGTGCGGCGGATGAACAGGAAAATGCAACATACAATGATCTGCTCGGCAGCCTGCAGAATCCGAATATCGTTCCGGGCATAGAAATGAAGTCCATGCTGGATGCCTCTGGCGGAATGAATAATTACTATGTAATAAGCAGTTTCCTCTCTCTCGTGATATTTGAGTTTGCTCATATGGAAAGTTCTGACGTAGTTATAAGGCGGTGTCAGAACCCTGCCTGCGGTAAGTTTTTCACGGTGAAAAGGTCAGATGCAAAATACTGTAGTTTCCCGTCGCCGCAAAACCCGTCGCGGCTGTGTAAAGATTATTATCCTCAGCTGTTGCACCGGAAGAAGCTCAAAGAAAACGATCTGGATCTTCTAATTAAGAACGCATACGGAAGGCTATATAACCAGAAACGGCGGCATCCAGACAGGGCTGACGAGGTGTCAGGGCTTATCAGTACGTTACAGATCGAAGCCGACAGTAAGAAACAGGAAGTGCTGAATGACAGCATGACAAAGAAGGATTTTGAAACATGGTTAAAGAGTTTAACACCCACGAAGGGAGACGATATTTATGAGTGAAGCGATCAAGGCAATGGCTGACATTTTTTCCGGAAAAGGTGGTACGATCCGGCTGGCAATCTGCGGATCACTGTTTGGTGCAGTAATTTATGAGATTCTGGATTCGAAATATGATCTCAGAGCGAACACGAGCAGTGGGGCTTCCATTTCACTAACGCCGGCATCTGAAAGAGCAATGACAGACCTGTCAGTCTCTGGCTGCAAACCGAGTGAAGGAATTACAGCCGAAACCGGAGGAAACGTGCCTGTAGCAGATACATCCAATCAGACACCCACAGAAAGTCAGAGAGAATAAAATAACGGATGTAATGACCAGACAGTGTTTGTCACGAAGGATTGAAAACATTGCAAGTCTTCGTGAAGAGTTAGCTGCGTGGGAAGTCGAGCGTAATAAAGTCGCAGCAAAAGTTAATTGGCAGTTCCGAACTGCTGATGCAAGAGTGAAGTTGAGTTCATTGTATCCTACGTTTACAACAGCTTCCGAATAGGAAGTTGTTGTAATACTAAATATCAATGTGCCAGCACACTAGTCATTTCGATATATTCCTGCCCGTGCTTTCCTGTTGCTAATATTCTTATTTTTCGTACGGGATATCCGTCAGGAGGTTCCCATCGTATCGTACCGCCTATGGAAATAACACAAAAGCCTACCAGAACTCACTCCGGTAGGCTTATCTTATGCAATTCTGTCATTGATGGCTTCAAGATCATGGAGCATACACGGATCTATGTCCAAGCATTTTGTTTCATCCCTGTTCCCTTCCAGATCCCATGCCAAAGTATCATTCATCACCGTACAAGTTCTCTTAAATGTGTCAAGATCCCCTAACGGTGCAAACACTCCGCCTTGAAGATCAGCCCCAGCATCGTAATCCACAATCTTTCCGTCATTGAAATAGACTTCAACATGGAAATTATCCAATGGCCTTACCTGTACAACAACAGGGAAAAAATATTCATTCATAGACCAATCCCCCCTTTAAATTAATGGATTTATACGGTTTAATGGTTTCATATCTTTTGATAATTCCCAGTTCTGCATCAATTCATCCTGGTGAATCGTACACCATGCCAAAATCAGACGCATTTGTTTATTCGGTAAATATCCCTTAATGACCTGGATATGATTTATATCAATCAACGCATGATTTCCATTGTATTCCGCATGAAAATGCGGCGGCATATGGTCGTTGTAGTACATTGTTACCCTAATTCCATAAAACAAAGATATTTCTGGCATTGCTATCATCCTTTCTCTATTCTACTACCTCAAGAATTCCTTTACCTTCATTATACTATCAGTAGCACACGAACTCAAGAAATTTTCCCTTACAAATTAACCCAAATCCGTTTCAAAACACATCATAGGTAAACTTGATAGCCTACGAATATACAAAGCTAAATTGACCTCAAATTCATTGATTTAATGTCTATTTCATATAAACCATTTTGGGACTTACCTGCTTTTAATAACATCTCCGTGGTAATCTTTCCGGTACTTTTGTGCTTACAGCCCTGTTTCCATTCACAGGGCTTGTCATGCCACTTTTCTTTCCTTTGGTTTGTTGAGCAACCTTACCCACCTCATTGCCTTATCAAGTTTCTGTACGTAGGCTCAAGAACTTTGCTATGCACTTCCTTCATCCGTATCATTACTGATACCAACTTGTGCTCCGCTACACTTGGCGGTAAAAACCAGTGCCCAGACTTTCACTAGCTAGATTAGTGCCATGCTTGGCACACTCAAAAAACCACCGGCCATTTAATGACTGGTGGTTTCGTGTTCCTCTACAATTTTCCTCAATTGATCCTTCCATTCTTCGTATGTGTAATTTGCCCCGATTTTAAAAACCACAGATGCGCGGCTTCCTGTTATTGCAATCACTTTTCTTTTTAACTCGTGAAGCTCATCATCGTTCTTCATCATGTCAATAAATTCTCTTTTCAGCATCCTACTCACCTATGATCTTCATAAATGCCCGATAGACATCCGGTATCTCTTTTTTGATGAATTCTACAGTTTTGTCATCACCCTGATATAAGGCAGAAAAAACATCTGCAAATACCTCTAACTCCATATTTGACATCCTCCCACGACTGAAGTCACGGGATTCCAACTTCATACACCATGCATCAATTCGGTCGCAGCCTCTTGTATAGCACAGCTTAAGAATCTTCTATGGACTAACTCTTTCCACCTCCAGCGAAGTGTACTCCGATACCAACAGGCGATGTCGAGCCTGGTTGAAACGAAACAGGATAATATCTATTTCCTTTCACTATAAGTATGACAGATTCAAATATGCAAAAAGTCGACTTTTTGCAAAAATCTACCTTTTTAGAAAAAAAATATTGAATTGATACACATGACCTTGACGCATTCATCCCACGACTGAAGTCACGGGCGTTCTGCGTCATATCGTAAACGCATCATAGCAAGTACCTTGCCAGCCAAAAGCCGCTTTCGCGGCTTCGCTTAATTGCTCTTCTTCGGTTTTCGGATATTCTCTGGTAGTTTTTCCGACCACGGAAGTAGATCATCTAAGAAAGAGCGGTCTGTATCATCCATGTGCTTTGGAATCTCTGTCAGAAGATATTCAAAGTACTCGTATGGTTTTAAGTTATTCGCTTTTGCTGTTTCTGCGATGCTATAGATAATCACGGATGATTTTGCACCATTGATAGTGTCTATCATCTGCCAGTCTTAATGAGTCCATTGTACCAGATTTATGCAGTTTCTGCCACCCGGCGGCTGTTTTCCTTTCGTCATTATGACGGTGGATAACCGTGCAGAGTATCTGGGATATTTTCCTGAAATTCCAGATGCTCTGTACGGCTGTCCACTTGAATGAAATTCACTAATTCTTTCAGACCACAGTGAAATTTTTTCATCTGTTTTCATAATGATACAGTTTCCTTCCTTTGTTATGAAAAGAGTGTATCAGAAAAATATGGGCGCTAACAGATACGGATGATTACCTACTTACGTTGGAACTGCTTGAGATGAAGGAGAACGTATTCACGATAGACGCGATCGGCACACAGACAATTTTTCTGTGTCTTTTCGTGATTGATTGGAAAAATGTGAGAAAAGAAGGGTGGAAATGGTAGAAAAATGTGATGGGACGGGGGAGAATTGGGTGAATGGAGGAAGGGATGGAACGGCGGAGGGAAGGTCATGGGGGAAGGGTTGGGTCGGGTGGGGGCTTATCCCGGTAGCAGGTTCCGTTTTGTGGTTTTTTGAAGAAATCCGGCTTTGAGCTTGGAGGAACTTCCACTCTTCTCAAAGTTCTTTCTTTCAAAGTACAATATGTGAATGATACGGGAAATAATGATTTGTGCAATGAATATGGCACAATGGATAAATGAAAAGGCATGGAGAGAAGGCGTAAGATGACGGAGGGGAGGTCAATTGAGAATGTATCAGGTCGGGTGGGGGACTTGCGCGGAGGCGAGAGTATGAGAAAATCTCTGTAAATAAGATTCTTCTATGATAATTAAGAGCGATAAGCTTGTGAATCAGGCTTGTC
>NZ_JBBMFJ010000054.1:0-8689 GCF_040096075.1 Ventrimonas faecis | reverse complement strand
ATGGGATTTTTGCCTGCAAGCCCATGTTTTCATACGGTCAGCGCAGTGAATGCGCAGACCTACTGAACAGTTACGTTCAGCCCATGATTCTGCGTCATATTCCCATATATGCGAAATGACCGGTTGGGGAACCGGTCATTTCAGGAGAAGGTATTTCGTTTTGTTGCAAAAACTATATAATGTATTGGGGGGTTTACGTCCATTATAGTATCATACCCGAATCAAAAAGTGTGCACAAACTTGACAAAAATTGTCATCTTTTTTTGTGCACACTTTCTAATTATATTAGTTTTCAGCTTTTCTGAGCCAGGTAATGGGTACGCTTTTGCTGATACATGGCGTGATCCGCGTCGTGGAGCAGCTTCTCTAAGTCAACCGGACCATGCCCTGCCGGAAGGCGCACAATGCCGAAGCTGAAATTTTTCTCATAGGGCTTTCCCGCCTGCTTCGCGAAATCATACTGGATCCAGTAGAGCTTGCTATAGGCCACCTCCTGTGGACAATCTTTTAAAATGATGCAGAACTCGTCGCCTCCAATGCGGGCAAACAGATCGTTCTCGCGAATCACATTCTTCACGGACTCCGTGAAATGACGCAGATACCAATCTCCCTCTCCGTGTCCGTAGTTGTCATTGATGTATTTCAGATGATCCAGGTCGCAGTAACAGAATACCAGTTCATCGTCTGCCTTCAGCAGTTCTTCAATCTCCCGCTGGAAATAGTAGAGGTTTCCCACATGGGTCAGCGGATCCATGGAGGCCCGCTCTTTCTCCTGTCTTGCCTCTTCCTTCAGGACGCTCTCGCGCTCCTTTAACTGTGCGGTCATGGTGTTAAACGCTTCCGAGAACTCTCCCAGATACGAGACTCTCTGGGAATAGTCTCCCTTTGCCACCTGTTTGGCCTGCCAGGTCAGATGGTTTAAATTGGCATGGATGTTCTTTAAATTGTCGCAGAGAAAGTTATCTCTTTCCGGCAGTGTCACCGACAGGGTACCGTTTGACAAGGCCGCAGAATACTCCTTCATTTCCTTCACCGCGTGATCCAGAAACTGCATCCCCATTCCCAGCTTTTGAAACGGTTCGTCCAAAGCGTTCACGTCCAGCGGCTGCGTCTGCGGGTCATACAGAATGCTTCTTAAATATTCAAATAATAATGCGCAATTTCGGTCATCATCCATACACAAAACTCCTGATTGTTTTCTCGGCCGGTCTTTTAGTCTTTAATCTCCGCGTGAAAACGGCAGACACGGTCACCGGTGGCCCAACAGTCTACCTCGATGGCTTCATAGGTTTTCCCGGAATACAGGGACAGGATCCCGGAGATAAAACCCTCGTCATAGTTGCAGACCGTCTCGCCCAAAACCGGAAGCCCGGAACAGTCCGCATCATCCGAAACGGTCAGAATGATCTTACCGGTTTCTTCATTCACGTCTTCGATGCGCAGAACTCCGATTTTCAGTTCCTGAAGCTTTCGTTGCAGCGATCCGACAAACTGGTCTAACGGCAGGCTCATATCCAGAAACTGCTTCGCAAAGTACTCTCCTGCCTTCTTCCCGGCCTGACGAAAAATGTCAATCTGGGTTTCTTTTCCAAAACGGCGGATCAGCTCATCCTTCATGGAATATTCCAGCATGCGGTATACCATGACCGGAAGCTCATCTCCCAGATTGCCGCGGCTGTTCTGATCATACTGCAGATATTCTTCTAATGAAATCGGCTTTTTATCGGCCAGAAAAATGTTCTCCATAGCAACCTGCCCTTTTTCATCTTTGTTATTTTTTTTGCGTTTTTTTAACACTGTCTGTATTATAACGCATACATTCACAATCTGTCAATTTCATTGTCCATTTTTTTGCCAAAAATTCAGAATAATATGTCAAAAAGCGGCATGCTTTTTTCTTTTTGCACACCGTTTTTTTCCTGTTTTTCGTAAATTAATCCATACACTGCTATCTCTGCGGGTCTGTTCCCACTTTCAGCGCTTTCATAATTTCCTTCACATGAATTGGCTTTGCCATTGTCTGCCCAGTCTGCCTCAAATCCAATGCTGGAAAAGTCAATGCTTCCTGACTTTTTTCCAAATGGTTGATAGCAGCCCTGTCCTGTGATAAAATGAGCTGGAAAATTTTGAAACGTTCTGGAGGTTCGTTATGAGCAGACAACATTCCTGGTCTTCCCTGATCAAAGAGACCGCCATTCTCACCGGCGCTGTGGCCATCATTGCCGCGGCTGTTTACTTTTTTCTGCTGCCAAGCCACGCTTCCGTCAGCAGTATTTCCGGTCTCGGCATTGTGCTTTCCAACTTTATCCCGCTTCCGCTTTCCGCCATTACCATGATCTTAAACGTGGTGCTCCTCATCATCGGCTTCTTTACCTGTGGAAAAGAATTTGGGGCCAAAACCGTGTACACCAGCATTATGCTGCCGCTGTTTCTGAGCCTGTTTGAGAAGGTGTTTCCCAATATCGGCTCCCTGACCGACAGCCAGGAGCTGGATGTGCTCTGCTACATCCTGGTCGTCAGCATCGGCTTAAGCATCCTGTTTAACCGCAATGCCTCTTCCGGCGGTCTGGATATCGTAGCCAAGATTATGAACAAATACCTGCACATGGACCTAGGCCGGGCCATGTCCCTTTCCGGCATGTGCGTTGCGCTTTCCGCTGCCCTGGTCTACGACAAGAAAACGGTTGTCTTAAGTATTCTTGGTACGTATTTCAATGGCATCATCCTGGATCACTTCATCTTCAACCACAACGTCAAACGGCGCGTCTGCATCATCACAAAAAAGGAAGAAGAACTGCGCCGCTTCATTGTGGAAGACCTGCACAGCGGTGCCACCATCTATGAAGCCATCGGTGCCTACAATATGGAAAAGCACAACGAGATCATCACCATCGTCGATAAAAGTGAATACCAGAAGCTGATGAGCTACATCGGCCGGGAAGACCCGCTGGCCTTCATCACCATCTACAATGTTTCTGACATGCGCTATCAGCCAAAACGCTGATAGCGTTTTTTTACAAAGTCCTTTCCCTTTTGCCCGACTTTTAGTATACTGATACGGAAGCTGCATAAAAAACAAGAGAGGATATCATAATTATGGCTATTACAGGACGCAATGTCGGCAAAACCTGCCGCACTCATTACAAAGGAACCTTTAACGATGGAACCCAGTTCGACTCTTCCTACGACCGCGGTGAGCCGCTGGAGTTTGTCTGCGGCGCAGGCCAGATGATCCAGGGCTTTGATGCTGCCGTGGCAGACATGGAGGTCGGTGAGGTAAAAGAGATCCACCTGATGCCGGAGGAAGCCTACGGTCAGGCAAACCCGGATGCCATCTTCGACGTGGAGATTGCGGATCTTCCGGGTTCTGAGGAACTTACCGTTGGCCAGCGCATTTATCTGCAGAACCAGAACGGCCAGCATTTCCCGGTAACCGTTACCGACAAGACCGAAACCACCATCACCTTCGATGCCAACCATGAAATGGCAGGCAAAGAGCTGAACTTCAAGATTGAGCTCGTAGAGGTAAAATAACTTTTTCGTAACTGTGAGGGTACTGAACAGTTACACTTTTTCTTATTTTTTCACTCTTGTCTTATTTTGCCACATTTTTGTCCCTATGAAAACCCAATAAGGCGGCAGACCTCACATCTGCCGCCTTTCCTTGCCTATTCCTGATCCGCAAACACCTGGTCAAACACTTCCAGAATGACATCAATGTTAATCGGTTTTGCGATGTGGGCGTTCATGCCCGCCTCAAACGCTTTCTTTTTATCTTCCTCAAAGGCATTGGCCGTCATGGCAATGATCGGGATATTCGCCTTTTTGTTGCTGCTGAGGGTCCGGATTTCTTTGGTTGCCGTATAGCCGTCCATTTTCGGCATCTGGATATCCATTAGGATCACATCGTACTGGGATTCATCTGCCGAGCCCATGCGGACTACCGCGTCGGTTCCGTCCTCCACCACATCCACGCTCAGGCCGGCCTCTTCCAGAATCGCGGTGGCAATTTCCTGGTTCAGTTCGTTATCTTCCACCAGAAGAACCTTCTTGCCGGCATGACGGTAACGCCTTGCCGCCTCGGCCGTTTCTGCCTCATCTTCCGCATCCGGATCCAGAGTCTGATGCGTTAAAGCGGCCCGGAGTTCGGACATGAACAGCGGCTTTGATACAAACGCGGTTACACCGGCTTCTTTTGCCTCCTCCGCGATATCAGACCAGTCATAGGCCGTCAGAATAATGATCGGTGTATCTGCTCCAATGACCCTGCGGATTCTTCTGACCGTCTCAATTCCGTTCATATCCGGCATCTGCCAGTCAATGATGTAGACCTTAAACTCTTTTTTCATCTCACAGGCTTCCTTGGCCCGCAACACTGCTTCTTTTCCGGAGGTTGTCCAGTCTGCAAGCATTTCAATATCGCGCAGCATCTTGCAGACGCTCATGCAGGTGTTGGCATCGTCGTCCACCACCAGCGCCCTGGCTCCCTGAAGCTCCGGAACCGGTTTGTATTTCACGGTATCACCGGTGATCTGGCATTCAATGGCAACGATAAATTCAGAACCTTTTCCTGCCTCACTGTTTACGGTAATGGTGCCGCCCATCATATTCACGATATTTTTGGAGATGGCCATGCCAAGTCCCGTTCCCGGAATCCCGCTTCTTGTGGCGGTCTGCTCCCTGGTAAAGGCGTCAAAGATATGCTCCTGGAATTCCGGAGACATTCCGACACCGTTGTCTCTCACACTGAAGGTGTAGCTGGCGTATCCGGCCCTGCTGCACGGATGCTCGCTGACCCGGATATTGATCATGCCGCCCACCGGCGTGAATTTCATGGCGTTGCTCACAATGTTGAGCAGCACCTGGTTTAAACGGAGCTTGTCGGTGATGATATCCTCATGGACCACATTCTGGGTGTCGATATACAGCTCCTGCTGCTTCGCACTGATATTGCCCTGAATGATGGAGCGCAGGTCATGGAACACGTCCGGAAGATGCACCTTTACTTCCTCCAGCCTGACAATTCCGCTTTCAATGCGGCTCATATCCAGCACATCGTTGATCAGGCTTAAAAGATGGCGGCTGGATATATTGATCTTCTTTAAGTATTCCAGCACCAGTTCTTTGTTGTCCATGTGGGTGCTGGCTAACGCAGTAAATCCAATCACGGCATTCATCGGCGTGCGGATATCGTGGGACATGCTGTTTAAGAAGTTGGTTTTTGCCTTATTGGCATGTTCTGCCGCCGCAAGGGCATTTCTCAGGGCATATTCCTGCTTCAGCTCTTTTTCCTTCTCTGTTGTCACATTCTGGTTCGCAAGCAGCACCGCCGTAATCGTTCCATCTTTATCCACCCGCTGCGGAACGAGCACAGACAGCAGCCACAGGCCGTTCTTCATCTGAATCGTGTTGGTCAGAAGCCGGTGGCCCTTCAGCCGCTCTGCCACGGTTTCCATGTCCGTAAACTGTTCAAACTGCTCACAGTACTCTTCTTTTATGGTCTCCTGAATGTGTTTTCTCTGGCTTTCTTTCGAATATAATTCACTCTCCAGAACAACATCGTCAGTCGCCGACTGCTTGATCAGCTCTATCTTCCCGCTTGCCAGATCAAACAGTATAATGGAAGAATACGCGGTTCCCAGCGCATTGATGATGCGCATGCGTTTCTGGCTCTGTTTCAACGCGGACCGTTCCATGTTGCTCTGAACCAGCAGGATCAGCAGATAAATCAGAATGGCCGCCGCTGTATACAGTCCACAGGCACTGTAGCGGGTCATAAAGATCTGGGCAGACGGGAAGAATACATAAATCGTATATTCTCCGGTCTTTTCTTTTCCGCCATACCAGATTTTGTTTTCCGCGCTCCTGCCAACAATCCAGCCGTTCTTGCGGTCTGTGCTGATCTCGTAAGTGGCCTTAAGTCCGCTGACCTGATGGCCCAGCAGGGAAACATCGTTTGTGCTGACAATATCATCTTCCCGAGATACCACGATGATGCCATTCATGCTGACCGGAAAATCCGCAAACACAGAAGCCAGCGAGATGTCTCCGGTTATATTTTTATCCTTTTTTTCATAGGCAAACACCAGACCGTCTGCATCCTGGCGGGGCACCACAGCCACGTCATAGCTGTCATCTCCCAGACTGAGCCGCTCTGTATACGTTTCTTCCGGGTGCTCCAGGATTTCTTTTATATAGTCTTTTCCCAGCATTTCGCCCCACAGAGATTCCTCCGCAGACCCAGATGTGTCCTGCAGCACCGCATTCAGGTTTTCGTCCAGAACCAGTACCCCGGTCAGGCGCTGTGTTTCCACATATTCGTCCAGATCCTGTTTGGTATAATGCCCGAGCTTTTTCATGCTGCTGCTCAGCTCCGTGGTTTTATCTAACAGGCGGACCAGGCTTTTTACCCGGTCATTCGCGCTGTAATCTTCATATTCCTGGATCCGCAGCTTGGAAAAGGAATTGGTTTCCTCGATAACCGTATGCAATCCCTCTTTATCTACCTTTGTAAATGCTGCCCAGATGACTCCTTCCATCAATATCAGAACAACCAGAAGCAGACCGGATAAATTCCATCTTATTTTACTTTTCATCCGTATCTCCCCTCACAACCACTTTGTCTGCGTCAAGCCCATACTGAGCCGCAATGGTTCCTATGGTTCCGTTCTCACTCAGTTCCCGGATCACCCCGCCCAGCTTTTCGGCCAGTTCCTGATGCGTTCCCTTCTGAAACGCGACTCCCACCTTTGACACATGCGGACTTTCCTCCAGCAGGCGGTATGCGCCATTCCCGTTTTTGATCAGTTCATTGATCAGCGCTTCATGTCCCGCGATCACGTCAATATAGTCCTTACGCATCGCCGCGAACATATCCTCCGTGGTAGCGAAACAGTTTACCTGTTTCACGTGCGGAAGCGCGGAATCCACCGTATGTAAAAAGAGATTCGCAGCTCTGGTTGTAACCTGAACGCCTACCTTTTTATCGGCGAGATCGTCAAAATTCTGAATGTCACTGTCTGTACGGACCGCGATCACCTGACGGCTGTACAGATACGGACCGGCCCACTGATAATCCTCCTCCCGCCCGTTCATGGAATAGCAGCTCCAGATGCAGTCAATGCTTCCATCTGCCAGAAGCGCATTCTTTTCGTTCCAGGGAATCACCTCAAACTGCGGTTCGTATCCAAGCTCATGAAAGGCAGTGGTCGCAATGTCAATATCTACCCCCGTAACATTTCCGTCCATATCCAGATAGGTATATGGCTCAAATTTATCAATGCCGATGATGACCGGTTTCCGGTCACCGCCCGCGTCCTGCGTATTCTGATTGTTCCCACAGCCACATACCAGTCCACACGCAAGAACCGCAAGGCCAAATATCATTCCTGTTTTCCTCGAACCCATGTATGGTTACTCCTCTTTTCGCACGCCCCCGTGCCCCCCTCATTCTGCCGGTTATCCGGTTACAGATTTTGTTTATAAAGTTCCTCGATCGTGCCGATCAGCCGTTTTACATCCAGCGGCTTTGCCAGATGCGCGTTCATTCCAGCCGCATTTGATTTTTTCCGGTCTTCATCAAAAGCATTGGCTGTCATGGCAATGATCGGAATGGCTGCGGCGTCTTCGTTTCGGATTCCCCTGCTGATACAGAAAATGGAAAGCAGATGACGCTCTGCTCAGCGGCCTTCTTTTCTAAAGCCCTGCCGCTTTTCTCTCCACAGCACTGTCCAGCACTGCTCTAAGCTCTTTTGCGCTGCCCACTCGGGCGCCCTCAAAGCAGCCTTTCTTACCATTGATCCCATTTAACCACTTCACGCCCAGGCCACCGGCCTCTTCCCAGTACTGCAGATTGGGCGTATGATCATCAATCAGAATATCGGCCTTGTTGAGCCTGCGATGCAGCATACCTGCAAGAAACTCGGCCTTATTTGTTTTTCCATAGGGTACAAACAAACAGTGTGCGGAATCAATTTCCGGAAGATACCTGTCCAGCCATTTTTTCTTTTCCAGTAAGGCCCTGGTATCTGTATAGTAGGAGGACAGAATATAAATGTTCTCACCGCGTTTCATAGCATCCCGCATAAAATTCAGGAGTTCCGTTTCCGGTTCCAGATCCGCGTAGTATCCGGGCTTTCTGGTTTCCTCAACTGGGACATCACGCCATTTTGCAATCGTACCGTCCATATCAAAGTAAACCCTCATGTCACGTTTCATTCCCATCTTTTCCCGCTCCTTCTTCTGAATTTTCCACTTCTGCAAACATCTGTTCACTATCATAACAGATTCGTCCCAAGGCCGCAAGTATGCCCAGCGGCTTTTTCCATCCATGCTCTGACGGATATGGTTGTCTTTGAGAAATGTCATGTACTCGGTACTTGTAAACTGGCATCCCTGATCGGAGCTATGCCGAAAAAATGTAGAACCTCCCGCGCCAAGTACGCTTGAAGACCATCCAGCTTTTGGCTGACTGGCCTGCTGGTCTTTGCCCACAGGTCTGAATGATCTTCTTCCAGTACTCTGCACGGACTTCAATCAGGCAGAACGTGAACAGCAAGTTCGATTCTATTTCCACCCGCATCTTTCGCCCGATAAAGCACCTTATCCGCTGTTTTTAGCATCTGCGAAGCTGATACGGACTCATCAGATATCATCGCGCCACCGATACTCACACTTAGATATTCACCTT
>NZ_JBBMFJ010000053.1:0-9089 GCF_040096075.1 Ventrimonas faecis | reverse complement strand
CAGCAGACAAAAGCTCTGGCTCCAGAACATTTCCTTCCATAGCTTTTGCCGGACTTCCGGATACTCCTTTTTAATCAGGCGGCTGCTTGCGCTTTTATATGCATTGATGAACTTGCTCAGTTCTGATTTGGGATGAGCACGGAACATGATGTGAACATGGTCCTGATCATGATTCCATTCTTCCAGAGTAATGTGATAGTTCGGAGCAATATGCTCAAATATTTCTCTCGCCCGATTTGAAATCGGATCATTCAAAACCTTTTTTCGGTATTTTACAACCAGAATCAAATGGTAATATAATAAAAATACCGAGTGCGCATTGCTATCCAATTTTCTCATAATAATCAGCCTTTCCTATTATCTCGACTGATTATATTTTACCATATATTTTTCTATATGTCCATGGTTTATCGAACATAAGTTCTTTTTTTGTCGGCACATCTATGTGCAATATAGAATCATGCCAGTTATTGCAATATCAGAAATCAAAAGCAGGCAATTCATCCCGCCACCTAAAGAGGATAGGGGAATTCTTGCAGTGTTTAGTTAAATTCCGGCGCAGCGGAAACATCCAGTCCTTCTTCCGCAAAGAAATCCCGGAATCTGCCCTCCAAAACTTCCTGCCTAGTGACTTCCTTCCGTTCCAGCCGCTCCCAGTAAATTTTATTGATCTGAGAGTAACATTTCAGCATTTCATCCGTGCACACTCCAAATCCAAACTCCTGAAACAATGCCCGGATTGCCGCTTTTTCTGCTGCCTCAAAATTTAGCAATGTGCCATCCACATCCCACAAAATAGTTGTTATCATAATCTGTCTGTTTATCCTTCCACTTCATATCCGGCACCGGAAAGAATTTCCAGAGCCTTCTGATAATTTTCTTTTTTCAGAAATATGTAGTCCGTATTATAAGTAGAAACCGCGAAAATGGAAATTTTTTACAGCTCCTTACCCAATTCTTCCAGCTCAGCCATCACCGCTTCATTCTTCGCCAGCTCATCCTTGGCATTGGCGCTGTATCGCTTCTGGAACAGCATATCCCAGCCCAGATATTCTGCCATACAGTCGAACTGTTTCTCAATCAGTTCATACTGAACATTATCCACCGGAGCACCACCGGTTACGATCAGACCAACTTTCTTGCCCTTAATCTGCATACCACGGCAGTAACATTTATCAATCACCAGCTTTAACTGACCGGTAATACCCCACCAGTAAACCGGAGTTGCAAACAGTATTATATCTGCGGCCGCAATCGCATCAATAATTGGATTCGTATCATCTTTGTCGACACAGCCTTTATGGCACTGGCATGCACCACAGCCCTTACACGGGGCAATGTGCAGTTTGTGCGGCTCAATTACTTCGATTTCATGCTTCCCCTCTGCGCCTTTTCTAAACGCCTGGATGGCTGCACTGGTATTGCCTTTTCTGGCACTTCCGTTTAAAATTACGATTTTCATGTTGTGATTCCTCCATACATTTTCAACTCTTTGTTTCTAAAAATCAGCCAAGACGTTTTTCCCGTCTCACGCCATAGTATGGGCCGTCCTGACAGTGACCAGCTGCTACATAGCCCATGGACTCATAATACTCGTTTAATACCGGATTATCCACCGCACAATCCAGCCGGAGATATTCTTTTCCTTCAGAAACTGCCATTGTTTCCACTTCCCGAAGCAGCTGCTTTCCTGCTCCGGCTGCAGAAACAGATGTCACCAGATTGTGGATATAATAAGCCTTTTCACCCTTCTTTTCCTTCCATCTCTCTTTCCTCATACAATGCAAATACCTGAATAACATCCTGTTCTGTTGCCTGGCCGATCCGATATGGATTCCTGTCCCAGCACCGCTTCTTATCCTCTTCCGTAATCGCCCGGATCACCTTGCACGGATTTCCCACAGCCACGGAGTTATCCGGAATATCTTTTACCACCACGCTTCCGCCTCCGATCACTACATTGTTTCCAATGGTGACACCCGGCATGACATGAACACCGCCCCCAATCCAGACATTGTCTCCAACGGTAATCGGGTAAGCGTACTCCAGACCCTGATTGCGGCGCTCTGCATCGATTGGATGGCCTGCCGTGTAGAAGCCGCAGTTCGGCGCGATAAACACATTGTCACCAAAGGTTACCTTCGCCGGATCCAGAATCACCAGATTGTGGTTTGCGAAGAAGTTCTCGCCAATCTCGATATTGTATCCGTAATCACACCAGAACGGCTGCATGACGGCGAAATTCTCTTTTGTTTTTCCGAGCAGCTTCCGCATGACCGATTTCTGCCCCTGCTCATCTGACGGGCGAAGCTGGTTGTACTCGTAGCATAAATCTTTCGCCTGATTTCTCTCCTGCAAAAGTTCTTTATCATAGTTCGCATCGTACATCATCTGCTTTAACATCTTTTCTTTTTCTGTCATAATTCCTGCTCCTTCATCACAAATAACCATTTGCATCATACTGAAAAACATTTTATAATGACCCCGATGAGAAGTCAATTACAACTACCAAACCAGAAAGGAACTCATACCATGGAACATCATTTATCTTTTTCCTGTGACTATATGGAGGGTGCACATCCGCGGATTCTCCAGCGTCTGATAGAAACCAACCTTGTGCAGACTCCCGGCTATGGACTGGACAGCTACTGCGCATCTGCCAAAGAAAAAATCCGCTCTGTCTGCCAGGCACCAGACGCTGACATCTTCTTTTTAACCGGCGGAACCCAGACCAATGCCACGGTGATCGATGCCATATTAAAAAGCTATCAGGGCGTCATTGCGGCAGAAACCGGACACATCAGCGTGCATGAAGCTGGAGCCATTGAGCTTGGCGGCCACAAGGTTCTGACGCTGCCACACCAGAACGGAAAAATCAGCGCCAGCCAGATCCGGACACTGCTGGAGACCTATGAAAATGATGCCAATCACGACCATATGGTTATGCCAGGCATGGTCTATCTCTCTCACCCGACCGAATACGGAACGCTGTATTCCAAAAAAGAGCTGACCGAAATCAGCTCCTTGTGCCGGGAATATCAGATCCCGCTCTATGTGGATGGCGCGCGCCTCGCCTATGCCCTGGCCTGCCCGCAGAATGACCTGACCCTGGCAGACCTTGCCGCGCTCTGCGATGTCTTTTATATCGGCGGCACCAAATGCGGCGCACTGTTTGGGGAAGCCATCGTGGTTCCAAAACCGGATTTCATCCCGCACTTTTTCACCATCATCAAGCAGCACGGCGCTTTATTTGCAAAGGGACGTCTTCTGGGCATCCAATTTGACACCCTGTTCACGGATCATCTGTATGAGACCATTGGGAACTCCGCCATCCAGGCTGCAGACCAAATTCGGCAGGCACTCATCCAGAATGGTTACCAGCTTCGCTTCGGCTCTCCTACCAACCAGATTTTCTGCGTGATGGAAAATGCCGTCATGGAACAGCTGGCAGGGCAGGTGGAATTTGGTTTCTGGGAAGCATACGATGATTTCCACACCATCATCCGATTTGCCACAAGCTGGGCCACCATCCCGGAACAGGTGGAAATGCTGTGCCGTCTGCTGGCTGCTCAGCATGCCTGAATACTTAGAAGTACTGATACCGTTTCCGGCACCGTAATGATAGCTGATTACCGGTGCCACACCGGATACGGCCACCGCGCAGATCAGCAGGGAAAAAAATTCCTGAGCTTTTTCCCGCCTGCCCTCGCCCATGGTCCGAAAGCTGAATACTCTGTTTCATCTCACACTCCTGCAACTCGATTCATTTCCCGTATTTTTCTGACCAGCATTTCGTAATCCAGTGGCTTGCTGAAATGTTCCGTAATTCCCGCTTCCCTGCTTTTCCGGATATCTTCCTGGAAAGCATTGGCCGTCATGGCAAAAATGGGGATGGCCTGAGCATCCGGGCGTTTCCGTGCACGGATCTCGCGGGTAGCCTGAAGGCCATCCATCACCGGCATCATGATGTCCATCAGAATCACATCATAAAAACCTTCTGGCGATTCTGCAAAGCATTCCAGCGCTTCCTTTCCATTGACAGCGCATGTAACTTCTGCGCCTTTTTCTTCCAGAATAGCCAGGGCAATCTCCCTGTTCAGTTCATTGTCCTCTGCCAGAAGAATCTTCATGCCAGACAGATCTGTGACAGCCGGAGGGTCTTCTGCTATCCTGCTGTCCGCATTCTCCTGTGTCCGGAAAAAGGGAAACGAAATTTTTATTGCGGTTCCTTCTCCCGGCGCGCTGTCTATCTCGATGGTTCCCTTCATCAGATCTGCCAGCTTCTTCACAATAGAAAGACCCAGGCCCGCACCGGATGTATTGCTGATCATGGAACTCTGTTCCTGCTCAAAAGCTTCAAAAATATGCGTCTGAAATTCTTTGCTAATGCCGATTCCCGTATCCCGCACCAGGAATTCGTAGATTCCACGGTTGTTCCCCTCCGGGCGTTCTGATACGGAAAGCACGATTCGTCCGCCCTTCGGCGTAAACTTTACCGCATTGTTGATGATATTCACCAGAATTCTCTGCAGCTTTCCCTCATCACAAAGGACAGATGGATGCAATACATTCCGATGGATCTCAAAATCCAATTCTCCCTGCATCATAGCCGGACGAAATAACTCCCGGAATCCTTCTGTCAGTTCATTTAAGTCTGCCGGAGCTTCTTTCAGCTGAAGCTTGTCATTTTCAATCTTAGAAAGATCCAGGACATCATTGATCAGATTCAGCAGTACGTGACCGGAGCTTTTTATTTTCATCACGGAGTCCCACACTCTCGCTTCATCATCCGGATGACGGGCAATGGTATCCGCAAATCCCAGAATTGCGTTAATGGGTGTCCGGATATCGTGGGACATGTTTGCCAGAAAAACAGATTTCACTGCTCCGGCCTCCGCCGCTTTTCTGGATGCTTCCTTCTCCAGTTCCAATGCCTGATTCAGGCTTGCGTTATGCTGTTCCTCCAGAAGCGTCTTCTGCCGGTCTGCCATAAAAAGATAGGCAGACAGCGTGCCCAGCACCAGACAGAACGGCTGGAGCGGGTAGGTCATCTGAAGGGGAATCAGATAGGTATTCACCAGAATTGCCATGAGCGGAAGGGTGGAAAGAATCAGCGACTGCAAGAGATAATGATCTTTCCGGTACATTTTCCTATATAAAATATAAATGCCGTTTCCAAATGCTTCCAGATAATAAAACAGATTAATCGCGGTAAACAGCTGAAATCCGCGGCCACGCATATACTCTCCTGACTCACTGATTTCCCATACATAACCGTTTTTCAGGGAAATGAACACCATGGCAAGCAGAAGGATCAGCGGAAGCTTTTCCAGAACCCGGAATAAGCGTCCATGCGGGGCTTCCATATAACTTCGCACAAACAGCTGCCACACAAATGGCGTAATCACGTAAACGATGAAAAACAGAAACACGATTAGGCGGAGTACCAGAATTTGCTGCTGTCTCAGAAGAAGGCTGGCAGCGAACATGGCGTCCAGCAGCACATACAACGCTGCCACCACATCCAGAATCTGGTACATCCGTTTGATTTTTTCCTGATTCATGTCATTGCAGATCTTGATAAACAGAATCAGAAGCACAATCAGCATAAACGCTGTACCGGTCAGATAGTTTGCGACCATAGATTATCCTCTTTTCAGTAAACTTTACAATTTTTCTTCCCATGAATGCATCTCTGGCATCAGAGAGATTTCAGAATCTCTGCGGCGCGGCGGATTTCTTCCTCATCTGTGCGGTAAATGGTAAACTCGCTTAAGCCTTCAAGTCCCATATGTACCCGCTCATTCCGGTAACACATGCCGCTGGGAAGCATCTTTTTCCCAGACATATGAAACGCGTGCGCTCCGGTTTTTGCTGCAAGTTCCGCAAGATTTGATGATGTTACCCCCGCACCGGCCATGATGGTCAGACTGCCGGAATGTTTCACAAGCTCTGCTAAAAGCACGCTTCCCGCAAGGCAATCAGCCTCCTGGCCCGAAGTCAGAATGGTGTTCACGCCCAGTTCTTCCGCTTTTTGCAGCGCTGCAATGGGATCCACACATACATCAAAGGCACGATGCAGGGTGATTCCACACTTTCCCGCGGCTTCGATCATCCCGCGCATCTGCTCCTCCTGAAGCGTGCCATCCGCATTCAGGCTTCCGATCACAACCCCGTCTGCGCCTGCCTGCGCAAAATGACGGATATCCTGAAGCATCTGCTGATATTCATACTCCGTGTAAAGAAAATCCCCGAATCTTGGACGAATCAGCGTCCGGACAGGAAGTCCAGTCTCCCGTTTTATCTGCTCAAACAAAGCATATCCGGGTGTCGTTCCGCCAATGACCAGATTGGCGCACAGCTCCAGGCGCGTTGCCCCGCCCGCCTTTGCGGCCAGCGCCGATTCCACACTGTCCACGCAGACCTCTAACACATATTTTTCCATAGTTTTCCCCATTCTTCCTCGTCCGATGAACGAAGCTGATACTGCGCATAAGAAACTAACGCTTATACTGAGTATAGTACAACAGCTGACAGAACGCCAGCAGATTATTCTCTTGCCTACTCCCACCACCTGAAGGTAGTGGGAGTAGCCTATGGCAAACGAAAGGATTTAATTTATGAAACGAAGAGGAACAGGCCTGTCTTGCAGTCTCCTCGAAATCAATCTCTTCGGTTATATTCGCTTCTACATAATCAATCGCACGCTGAATTCCCTGTATCCAGTTCATCTGTCCACTCCCTCTCTGTGACTACAGTGTAGCAAAACGCTGTCGGTGTTTCCTGATTCTGTGGGCTTTGTGATGTTAGAAATTCTGTTTCTGGCACTCCATTACCATCCCCTCACACAATTCATATCCCAGCTGGGAACTGTTCAGACACAGCGTATAATTCGATGCCATCCCCCATTTCTGGTCTGTATAAAAATTATAATTGCTCCTGCGGCGCTTGTCGATGTCTTCCATCATCTTTTTCGCCTCTGCTTCGCTGACATGATACAGCCTGCAGATCCGCTCTGTTTTTTCCGGCAGGTCTCCATGGATAAAAACATTTAACACATCCTTCCGGTCTTTGAGAATAAAGTCCGCATTTCTTCCAATGATCACGCAGGATTCTTTTTCCGCGATTTCCAGAATCACCTTTCGCTGTGCCTCATACACCATATCCTCCATGGATTTTCCAGTGCGGTCACGGCCTGCAAACGCATAGGCAAACAGGCCTTTTTTGGGGGACAATTCAGACTTTTCCTGAATGTATTCCGGGGAAAAGCCGGATTTTTCCGCAATCTGGCCAATGATATCCTTGTCATAGTAAGCAATTCCAAGTTTCTTTGCCACCTCTTCCCCGATAAATCGTCCGCCGCTTCCAAACTCTCTGCTGATCGTAATAATTTTCTTTGCCATAGCCGGTTCCTCCTTAACTTAAACGATCCACTCTGTTCGCTCTGATTCTCTTTAAAAATCCATATCCCACCAGGCAGGCCACAACCTCTGTAATCGGAAACGCCCACCAGATCAGGGACACTCCCATCTGTCCATTTCTGACAAAGACAGAAAAAATTCCGGCTAACGGCAGTATGATTACCAGCTGCCGGAGCAGGGAAAGCACAAGGGACTCCAGGCCGCCATCCAGCGCCTGGTAGATTCCCTGATAGGCCACATTGATTCCTGCAAAAATAAAGCTGATGGAGATTACGCGCATAGCACTGATAAAATACGTTCTCGACTGTCCGGCATTGAACAGCGCTGCAAATGCTCCCGGAAATAATTCTGTGATCAAAATACCAAAAATCATCAGGCCAATGGTGTACAGAAGGCCATATTTAATTCCATCCCGGATTCTCTTTTTGCTTCCCATTCCGTATGCAAACGCGATGATCGGCGTGATCGCGTCTCGCAGGCCAAATGCAAGGAACAGGACAAACTGCTGTACTTTGTAGAACAGTCCGTATGCGGTCTGGGCAGACGGGCTGAATTTCAGGATCAGGTTCATCACATAAACCATGATAGACATCAGGGCCTGGGCGATGATGGCCGGAAGACCGATGCTGTAGATTTCCCTTATGATTCCGGCATCCGGCTTCATAAACTTCATTTCGTGCTCAAATTCCTCATTTAACTTCATGTGGAACACAAACAACAATACAGCCGATGCCACCTGCCCGATGACCGTTGCGTAGGCAGCACCCTCCACGCCCATTTCCGGAACCAGACCAATTCCATAGATCATGATGGGATCCAGAATGATATTTACCACCGCACCCACAACCTGTCCAATTGTAGAATAAAGAGATCGGCCGGTTGCCTGCAGCAATTTTTCAAATAAGGAAAAGAAAATAATTCCAAAGGAAATCATGCAGCATATTCTTAAATAGCTGGTTCCCATGGAAATAACTTCCGGATCCATGGTCTGCGATGCGATATAAGCCTTTACTCCGAATATGCCAAATAACAGGCATACCACATAGATAAGCACTCCGAGAAACAAACTGTTTCCTGCCACCTTCGCCGCTTTCTTTGCGTTCCCCTGTCCCAGCGTTCTCGCAAGAAGCGCGTTGGTTCCCACACCGGTTCCGATCCCGACTGCCACCATCAGCATCTGAACCGGGAAAACCAGGGTAAGGGCGTTTAATGCTGACTCACTTCCCACCTTCATGTTGCCGACGAAGGCACTGTCCACGATGTTGTAGACTGCCTGCAGGGCCATGGATAAGATCATGGGGATTCCCATCTGCACCATGAGCCGATTCACCGGCATGTCTTTCATTTTGCTGCTCTCTGCCATTACTACTGACTCCTCCTCTTTCCTGCCACAAGAATGCGCCCGGCACATTCCTGCTCCACAGGGACTGTGCCCCAGGAAATAAAAAAGTGTGTGCTTTTCCCGCAAGCTGGACTTACGCTGATAAGCTACACACTTTTTATGGCATTCTATATTCTTTTTTAAATAAAAAACGAGCAGCAAAACTGGATTTACGCTAGTCTGCTACTCGTTCGGGGATTATTATATTTTAATTGAACTAAGTCGCTGCGCGACGGCCTGCCAAGGTTGTTGCGCAGCTTTTTCTTTCTCAAATAAAAAAGCAGTGA
>NZ_JBBMFJ010000052.1:0-9496 GCF_040096075.1 Ventrimonas faecis | reverse complement strand
CCACTCAGTGTCTGCGGTTTTGTATGACCGCCCCGGAACTTCGGACCTTTATTGGGTTTTGTAATTCAAATTTTTATTTGAGATATTTCTCCATCATCGGGCATCCGTCCAGGGTCGCAAAGTAATCCTTCGGGGTCTCGGCACGGCGGATCATCTGCACGGAGCCATCCTCTTTTAATAACAGCTCTGCGGATTTCAGTTTTCCGTTGTAGTTGTAGCCCATAGCAAATCCATGCGCTCCGGTGTCGTGGATGACTAACAGGTCACCCATATCGATCTTCGGAAGCATGCGGTCGATGGCGAATTTATCGTTGTTCTCACAGAGAGAACCGGTTACATCGTATTTGTGATCGCAGGCCGCATCCTCTTTTCCGGCTACAGTGATGTGATGGTAAGCGCCGTACATAGCCGGGCGCATGAGGTTTACGGCGCAGGCATCTACGCCGATGTACTCTTTGTGGGTGTGCTTCTCATGAATGGCCTTGGTTACCAGGCAGCCGTAAGGTCCCAGCATGAAACGGCCAAGCTCGGTGTAAATGGCTACATCACCCATGCCGGCCGGTACCAGCACTTCCTCATATACCTTGCGGACGCCCTCACCGATCGCCATAATGTCGTTCGGCTCCTGATCCGGGCGATACGGAATTCCAATTCCGCCGGACAGGTTGATGAAGGTAATGTGGGCGCCAGTCTCCTCTTTCAGTTTCACAGCCAGCTCAAACAGAACCTTTGCCAGCATCGGATAGTACTCGTTGGTTACAGTATTGCTTGCCAGGAACGCGTGCATACCGAAGTTCTCTGCGCCTTTTTCCTTCAGAATCTTATAGGCCTCAAACATCTGCTCGGTGGTCATGCCGTACTTGGCATCTCCCGGGTTATCCATGATGTCGTTGCTGATCTTGAAGATTCCGCCCGGATTGTAGCGGCAGCTGATGGTCTTCGGAATAAAGCCCAGGGTCTTCTCTACGCACTCGATGTGGGTAATATCATCCAGATTGATGATGGCACCCAGATCGTTGGCCAGCTTGAACTCTTCCGGCGGGGTGTCATTGGAAGAGAACATGATATCAGGGCCGGAGAAACCGGTTGCGTCAGACATCATCAGTTCCGTTGCGGAGGAGCAGTCAGTACCACATCCATACTCCTGCAGGATCTTCAGAATATACGGGTTCGGAGTTGCCTTTACCGCAAAATACTCCTTATATCCTTTATTCCAGGAAAACGCCTCTTTTAAACGTTTTGCGTTCTCACGGATTCCTTTTTCATCGTACAGATGAAACGGAGTCGGATAGGTCTTGGTGATCTCTTCTAACTGTGCTTTGGTTACAAATGGTTTCTTCTCCATGGTATCTCCTCTCTCAAATCAGAGGAGGTATCACTGGTGCATCCTCGATATGCATAGCAATCAGCGGACGCGCCACTGGCACCCCTCGATATACACAGCAGAAAGCGAATACGCCTCCTGCTTTTTCTCAATAAACAAAAGAAAGAAGCCTGATCAGGCCACAATCAAACTGATTGTAACCTATATCAGACTTCTTTGTCCAGTTCTTTCTATAAATATACAGAAATATGCAAAAATATGATTTTTTTACTCAACAACTACCACACGCATGATGTTGGTATGGGTAGCCGGCTCGTGACGGGTATTCTTATTTACCACACCAGCGGTTACGACTGCAACATCGCCGCTCTTGATCACGTTCTTCTCTTTCAGAAGCTCGATGGAAGACTCGATCAGAACGTCGGTGGAGTCTGCGCGCTTTGCCTGGAACGGTTTTACGCCCCAGTAAATCTGCATCTGACGAACTGCGATTGCGCTCGGGGACAGGCCAACTACGGTCGTGCTCGGTCTCCACTTGGAGAGCAGACGGGTGGTGAATCCGCTGATGGACGGAGCAATGATAACATCTGCTTCCAGGTCATGAGCGGTGGATACGGAAGAGTAGCAAACTGCGTTAGAAATGTTCTTGCGGTTTGCGGTGGAAACTCTTCTCATGCGGTATGCGTTGTAATCCAGGTACTGCTCGGAGGTCTCGCAGATCTGAGCCATCATCTTTAATGCCTCTACCGGATATTTACCCATAGCGGTCTCACCGGACAGCATAACAGCATCGGTTCCGTCATAAACTGCGTTTGCAACGTCGGTTACCTCTGCACGGGTCGGGCGCGGGTTGCGGATCATGGAATCCAGCATCTGGGTTGCGGTGATAACCGGCTTGCATGCCAGGTTACATTTGCGGATGATGGTCTTCTGGATGTGCGGAACCTGCTCAGCCGGAATCTCTACACCCATATCGCCACGGGCTACCATGATGCCGTCGCTGGCCTCGATGATGTCATCCAGGTTCTCGATACCCTCTGCGTTCTCGATCTTTGCGATGATCTGGATGGTGGAACCAGCCTCGTCTAACATAGCGCGGATTTCGCGGACTGCGTCTGCGGTACGAACGAAGGAAGCTGCGATGAAATCGAAGCCCTGCTCAATACCGAAGCGGATATCTGCTTTATCCTTCTCGGTCAGTGCCGGAAGTTTGATCTTTACGTTCGGTACGTTTACGCCCTTGCGCATGCCCAGCTCGCCGCCGTTTACAACGGTGCAGACGATATCGGTGCCATTTACCACTTCCTGAACCTTCAGCTCAATCAGGCCGTCATCGATGAGGATGGTGTTGCCTGCCTCAACATCTGCCGGAAGTCCGCTGTAGTTGATGAAACCGATCTGGTCATCACCAACGATCTCGCGGGTGGTCAGGATGTAGGTCTGGCCCTCTTTTAAGGTTACTTTCTTCTCGTCTTTTAACAGGCCGGTACGGATCTCCGGTCCCTTGGTATCCAGAAGTGCTGCGATCGGCAGATCCAGTTCCTCACGGATGCTCTTTAACATATCCAGGCGGGACTTCTGCTCTTCATAGTCGCCGTGGGAGAAGTTGAAACGCGCGATGTCCATGCCGTTCTCGGCAAGTGCTTTCATCAGGTTGCGGTCATTGGTATTCGGTCCCATGGTGCAAATGATCTTTGTTTTTTTCATTGATGTGTTGTCCTCCAAAATAGTTTTATGAATCTGTTAACATGAATCTAATCTATTTATTGCACAGAATCCTTTGTAACATGCTTGTGCGTGTACAAATGATCCTGACAATACTCGTAGTTGCCCTCGCATTTGGAACAATAGCGGAACTCCAGTTCCGGGTTGTCCAGCTCGGTTCTGCCGCACACTGCGCAGCGGTGGCGGGTCTTGCCCGGAACCACGATCTTAGCCTGCTGTTTGAACTCCTGCCGGCGTTTGATCTCCTTCGGCGCATAGTGCCTGTAGTTTCGGGTCATCAGGAAAAACAGGATGATGGTAATCATGGAAATCACCAGCTCCACCTTTACGGCGATGCCTCCTGTGATAAAGTCATAAAGGTAAACAGCTGCCTCGGCAATGGCCATCCATTTTGCCTTGACCGGGAGCACAAAGAAGAGATAAAACTGTGCATCCGGGTTGATGATGCAGAAGGCAAAGAACAGGGAGGCGTTCAAAAAGCCGGTGGATAACAGCCAGTACTGACCAAACACCAGATATCCCACAAAGGAGGCCACGATCTGTGCCAGCACTCCCATGAAAAAGAATACGTTGAAGCGAAAAGAGCCCCAGACATATTCCAGCGTCTGTCCCAGGTTATAATATAGAAACAACGCGATCAGGCCGTAGAAAATCTGGGTGAAGCTCCAGGAGCCGAAGGCCGGCGGATAAATCAGAAATGTGACCAGACGCCAGATCTGCCCGCGCAGGATCATGCCCACATTCAGGCTTAAGTAGTTGTAGTAGATCATGGGATCCAGCAGCCACACGATCAGCCCCACCGCGTAAAGGATGGTGATGTAATACATCAGGTTGCGGATGGCGTATTTCTGATACTTTCGTTCAAAATCCGAAAAAAATTTCATGCAGTTTCCTTTCCTTATAATAAAATATCATCAGAACAGGTTCCGTTTTGCGAAGATCCACGCCACCGCGCAGGTCAGGATCACGGAGAGTACGATGACAATGCCGAATCCGTAGGGATTCGTTGCGAACGGCATACTGCTGCTCAACACGTTCATGCCGTAAAAGCTGGACACCATGGTCGGAATCGACATGACAATGGTGATGGTGGCCAGGAACTTCATGACGATATTCAGGTTGTTGGAAATAACCGAAGCAAAGGCGTCCATGGTTCCGCTTAAAATGCCGCTGTAGATGTTGGCCATCTCGATGGCCTGCTTGTTCTCGATGATGACATCGTCCAGAAGATCGGTGTCCTCCGGATACTTCTTGATTTTCTCACTCTTTAAAAGCTTCTCCAGCACTACCTCATTGGAACGCAGGGAGGTCGTGAAGTACACAAGGCTCTTCTGCAGCTCCAGGATCTCGATGAGCTCCTGGTTTCGCGGAGATTTGTAAAGTTCTTTTTCTACAATGTCACTCTTCTTGTCAATGATACGCAGATACTGCAGGTAAAGGGATGCATTCTTGTACAGGATCTGAAGAATGAAGCGTGTCTTCATATAAGTATAGAAGTCACGGACTCTTCCATCCATGAACGCGTTCAGTACCGGCGTTTCTTCCAGACACACGGTAATGATGATGGTGTCTGCCATGATGATACCCATAGGGATGGTCACATACCAGTCTTTTTCGTTGCGCTCCTCGATCACAGGGATATCGACGAGGATCAGGCTGTAGTGATCTTCCAGTTCAATACGGGACCGTTCCTCTTCATCCAGAGGTGCCCGGACGTGATCCGGGTCGATCTCGTAACGCTCCGCGATCTCCAGGATCTCGGTCGCTGTGGGATTCGTCAGTGCAATCCAGCAGCCGGATTCTGCTTCGTCTATCTGATGGATCGCGCCATCTTCCGTTTTAAATATGCGTATCATACGTCTTTGGTTCCTTTCCCTGTTTCGGCTACCTTATTATAAATTCTGCGCCCCTGTTTGTCAAATCTATTGATCGTTCTTTTTCAATTCTGACAGAAGTTTCCTGTTTTCTTAACTAATTTTTTACGCCCGGATAAATTGTAATATGGAAGATTTTATGTTAAACTCTCCACTGTACGCTGAGAAAGTGTGTCTTTTTAGATAAGGAGGCAGGGGTTTTCCCCGCATCAAATGAATTTATTACATAATAATACCCTTGGAATCGATATTGGTTCCACTACCGTTAAAATTGCAGTTTTAGACAGCGAACATCATATGTTATTTGCCGACTACGAGCGCCACTATGCTAACATTCAGGAGACGCTCGCTCTTTTATTATCAAGGGCAAAAGAGAAACTTGGCGAGATGACCGTCTCCCCAAGCATTACCGGTTCCGGCGGACTGACACTCTCCGGACACTTAAACGTTCCATTCACCCAGGAGGTGGTAGCCGTTGCTACCGCGCTTCAGGATTATGCCCCGCAGACCGATGTGGCCATTGAACTGGGCGGCGAAGATGCCAAAATCATTTACTTCACCGGCGGCATTGACCAGCGCATGAACGGCATCTGCGCAGGCGGCACCGGTTCTTTTATTGACCAGATGGCATCCCTTTTACAGACCGATGCATCCGGCCTGAACGAATATGCCAAAAACTACCAGATGATCTACCCGATTGCGGCCCGCTGCGGCGTTTTCGCAAAATCCGATATCCAGCCCCTCATCAACGAGGGCGCTACGAGGGAAGATCTCTCCGCATCCATTTTCCAGGCGGTCGTCAACCAGACCATCAGCGGCCTGGCCTGCGGAAAGCCGATCCGCGGCACCGTGGCCTTCCTGGGCGGCCCGCTCCACTTTTTACCGGAGCTTCGCCGGGCCTTCATCCGCACCTTAAACCTGGATGCAGAGCACATTGTGGCACCGGATCATTCTCATCTGTTTGCTGCCATTGGCGCAGCCATGAACGCAGATGAAAAAGTGACCGTATCCTTAACCGATATGATCAACCGCCTCACCTCCGGCATCAAAATGGAGTTTGAGGTCAAGCGTATGGATCCGCTTTTCGCGTCTCAGGAAGATTATGACGCATTCCAGGCCCGTCATGCACAGCATCAGGTAAAAAAAGGCGACTTATCCACATACAGCGGCAATTGTTACCTGGGAATCGACGCCGGTTCCACCACTACCAAGGTGGCTCTGGTGGGTGAGGACGGAAGCCTGCTCTACAGCTTCTATGACAACAACAATGGAAGCACCATTGCCACCGCCATCCGCGCCATCGGTGAAATTAAGGAAAAGCTGCCGGAAACCGCGCACATTGCCTGGTCCTGTTCCACCGGTTACGGCGAGGCTTTATTAAAGTCTGCCCTGATGCTGGATGAAGGTGAGGTTGAGACCATCTCCCACTACTATGCAGCTGCATTCTTCGAGCCGGATGTAGACTGTATCCTGGACATTGGCGGTCAGGACATGAAATGCATCCGCATCAAGGATCATACCGTAGACAGCGTGCAGTTAAACGAGGCCTGCTCCTCCGGCTGCGGTTCCTTCATCGAGACCTTCGCAAAGTCCTTAAACTATTCCGTCATCGACTTCGCGAAAGAAGCGCTGTTTGCAAAGAATCCAACCGACCTGGGTACCCGCTGCACCGTGTTCATGAACTCCAACGTAAAGCAGGCCCAGAAGGAGGGCGCAACCGTTGCGGATATCTCCGCCGGTCTGGCCTACTCTGTCATCAAGAACGCGCTGTTTAAGGTCATCAAGATCACCAGCGCATCCGATCTGGGCAAGCATGTGGTAGTTCAGGGCGGTACCTTCTACAATGACGCCGTTCTGCGAAGCTTCGAGAAGATCGCAGGCTGCGAGGCTGTCCGCCCGGACATTGCCGGTATCATGGGCGCGTTTGGCGCGGCTCTCATTGCGCGGGAACGCTGCAATCTGGAAAAAGGCACTTCCATGCTGCCCCTTGACCGGATTCTTTCCTTAAAATATGAAACTTCCATGGCACGCTGCAAGGGCTGTACCAACCACTGCGTCCTCACCATCAACCGGTTTGACGGCGGACGCCAGTTCATCAGCGGCAACCGCTGTGAGCGAGGCCTTGGAAAAGAAAAGGCCAAAAAAGAAATTCCGAACCTCTTCGACTACAAGTATCACCGGATGTTCGACTACGAGTCCCTTCCTGCAGATGAGGCAGAGCGCGGCACCATCGGTATTCCCCGGGTTTTAAACATGTACGAGAACTTCCCATTCTGGGCAACCTTCTTAAAGGAACTGAAATTCCGTGTGATCCTGTCCCCGCAGTCCACCAGAAAGATCTATGAGCTGGGCATTGAGTCCATCCCGAGTGAATCTGAGTGCTACCCGGCCAAACTGGTACATGGCCACATTTCCTGGCTCATTCATCAGGGCGTGCGCGATATCTTCTATCCGTGCATCCCGTATGAACGCAATGAGACTCCGCAGGCAGGCAACCACTACAACTGCCCGATGGTTACCTCTTACGCCGAGAACATCAAAAACAATGTGGAAGAACTCGCCGAGTTCGATGTCCACTTCATGAATCCGTTCTTTGCCTTCACCAACGAGGAAGTGCTGACAAAACAGCTCATCGTAGAGTTTGGCAAAGAATACAACATCTCCTCTGTAGAAGTACAAAAAGCCGCTCACGCCGCATGGGAAGAGCTTTTAGCCTCCCGCCGCGACATGGAGAAGAAGGGCGAGGAGACCATTGCCTGGTTAAAGGAGCATGACCGCCACGGCATCGTGCTGGCCGGCCGTCCTTACCATGTAGACCCGGAGATCAACCATGGTATTCCGGAGCTCATCACCTCCTACGGCTTTGCAGTCCTCACCGAGGATTCCATCTCCCATCTGACCGATGCTGAGCGCCCGCTCATTGTCACGGACCAGTGGATGTACCACTCCAGACTGTACCGCGCCGCTACCTACGTGAAGAACAGCGAGTGCCTGGATCTGATCCAGCTTAACTCCTTCGGCTGCGGCCTGGATGCCGTCACCACCGATCAGGTACATGATATCCTGACCGGTTCTGGCAAAATTTATACCGTATTAAAGATCGATGAAGTCAACAACCTGGGCGCGGCAAGAATCCGTATCCGTTCTCTCATTGCGGCCTTAAAGGTACGCCAGCAGAAGCACTTTGAGCGCAAGGTCGTATCCAGTGCTTACAACCGTGTTGTCTTCACCAAGGAGATGAAAAAGGATTATACCCTGCTCTGCCCGCAGATGTCCCCGATCCACTTTGAGCTGATTGAACCGGCTATCCGCGCTTTCGGCTACAAGATTGAGGTCTTAAAAAATGACAGCAGAAATGCCGTGGATGTGGGCCTGAAATACGTCAACAACGATGCCTGCTACCCGTCCCTGATTGTCATCGGCCAGATCATGGATGCCCTGTTATCCGGCAAATATGATTTAAACCACACAGCCGTATTCATGAGCCAGACCGGCGGCGGCTGCCGTGCTTCCAACTACATCGGATTCATCCGCCGGGCCCTGGAAAAGGCAGGCATGCCACAGGTTCCGGTCATCTCCGTCAATGCCAACGGCATGGAGACCAACCCGGGCTTCACCTTCACGCCAGGCCTGATCACCAAGGCTATGCAGGGCGTGGTTTACGGCGACATCTTCATGCGTGTACTCTACGCCACCCGTCCTTACGAGAAGGTGCCGGGCTCCGCAAACGCACTGCATGAGAAATGGAAAGAGCTCTGCATCAAGAGTCTTTCCACCCGCTCCGCAAATATGATGGAATTTGGACGAAACATTAAGGGAATCATCCACGACTTCGATGAACTGCCGCGTCTGGATGTGAAGAAGCCGAAGGTCGGCATTGTAGGTGAGATCCTTGTTAAGTTCTCCCCGCTGGCCAACAACCACATTGTGGACCTGCTGGAATCCGAGGGTGCTGAGGCTGTAATGCCGGATCTGATGGACTTCCTGCTGTACTGCTTCTACAACAGCAACTTCAAGGCAGACCATCTCGGCGGCAAGCGTTCCACCGCCCGCCTGTGCAACTTAGGAATCTCCTTACTGGAGTACTTCCGTAAGACCGCACGCAAGGAGCTGGAGGCCAGCAAAAACTTCACTCCGCCGTCCCGCATCTGGGAACTGGCCGATATGGCAAAGCATTATGTATCCCTGGGCAACCAGACCGGTGAAGGCTGGTTCTTAACCGGCGAGATGCTGGAATTAATTCACAGCGGTGTCAAAAACATCGTCTGCACCCAGCCGTTCGGATGCCTGCCAAACCACATTGTAGGTAAGGGCGTCATCAAAGAACTGCGCGCGTCCCATCCGGAAGCAAACATCATTGCCGTCGACTACGACCCGGGCGCCAGCGAAGTAAACCAGTTGAACCGTATCAAACTGATGCTGGCCACCGCGCAGAAACAGCTGCGCGCGGAAAGCAACAAAGCAATTTCATAACTGTTCAGTACCCTCACAGTTATGGGCAAAAATCCATTGAAAATTGCCTTCGGCAATGGGATTTTTGCCTGCAAGCCCATGTTTTCATACGGTCAGCGCA
>NZ_JBBMFJ010000051.1:0-10633 GCF_040096075.1 Ventrimonas faecis | reverse complement strand
TGACACGCGCATTCCCAGATGTATGCATCCAATTCCAGAATCTGTCCGGACTCTTCCAGAACATGAATAAACTCGTCCGGATAAATGTTGCCGTATTCCGGGTGCACCCAACGAGTGAGCACCTCGGCACCAATCAATTTCCCATGACGATAATCATACTGTGGCTGAAACCACGGCTGAATCTCTCCATCTTCTATCGCCTGTTTCAGATGGTGACTAATCTCTATCCCGCGCTTTTCTTTTTCCCACATCTCTTTTTTGAAAAATTCAACGCAATTGCCCTTTACGCGCTTTGCCAGTTTTCTGGCAGAATTCGCATAATCAAAGTAACGACTAACACTGCGTCTTTCGCTTTCTCCCGGTCGATACACATAGATACCACCGGCAAGTTCGAGATTGTAATGCTGACTCCAGCGTTCCTGATAAGCATCCACCGCCGACTTAACTGCGGCATGAAAACGCTGTTCTGATGTCTCCTCACTTACAAACTTCACCATAAGCACGAACATATCGCCTGTCACACGGCCCATCAATTCATCCTTGCCCAATATAGATGTAAGCTTTTCACCGAGAACCTGAAGAATATAATTTCCTTCTTCATAGCCAAAGTTATCATTCACATACTTAAACTGCTTGATGTCACAGTACCAGAATGCGTACGCCTGCTCTGGATTTGCCTCCAAAATCTGTTCAGCTCTCAGTTTGAACCCTTTGAGGTTGAGACATCCCATCAAGTTATCCTGATAATCGGAAATCACCTTGATCATACTGCCACAGATGTGAGGTGCCAGTGGGTATGTCATAACACGCACAAACTTACCGAGCTGCTCATTATAACGATCCATACAGCGAGACTCATTGTTTTTCAAAGTTTTTCGATAAATCTCTGTCTGGCTGGCATTCATCACCTGGAACATCTTCCAGAAAGGTTGATCTTCGACCTCTTCTTTTGCCAGACCAACTAAAGTATTATGCGCCTTGTTCGAGTATCGGATGATAAAATTATCCGGATCATGCCGCTCATTATCTAGTACTTCAATTGCGCAAAAAGGGGTTGGCATATCATCAAAATACTGACACTTTTCAATATCAAATTCCATCACTCTTAACTCTTCCATTCTGCTTTATCTTACGTAAAATTCTATAGCCATTTTTTATTCTTAAAAATATACCACTTTATTCTGTCGCACGTCAATCTTTGATTGATACATATCATGGAGCTGTAACGTATATTCGCGAAGAATCTGTGTGTCAGCCTGTAAACGCTCTGCTTTGTTCAAAAAGAAGCGGAACATATCCTTCGCATCTACATCGACAATCCCATTCGGACAGTCCTGCAAAACCTGGGCCATTCCGACCAGCTGCTTATAGAAACGTTTCCACATTGTCAGTTCTTTCGGGTATCCGATATTTCAGGTTGAAAAACACCGCTTTGAATATAAACTCGCTAACTTTAACATAACACAACAAACGAGAGCCCTTTCAGGCTCTCACGATAATATCTCTCTCATTGTTATGAAACGGAAGTATGGTATGAAAACGATTCTCGTTGATCATCTTTTCCATGTCAGTTCTGCTCTGATGATGAGGAAAATGACACCGAAATGCTGTTCCTTCCTCCAGAAGCTGTTCTACCGGACTTTTGCATTTTACCCGGCCGGTAACCATGATATCACTCCCCCGAAGGACGGCCTCTCTTACATAGATTGCATTTTCTTTCTTCTTTAAGTGCGTATCTGCAAGAAGGAGGATATCATAGCCCCTTTCGTCTTTCTGCCCTGGGATGATGGCCTTAGCACATGTATCTGCAAGCACATGCTGCATCGCTCTTAATGGTCCTTCTCGATACCACCAGGTCTCTTTCAACATTTCCCCGGCGCAGTCTGCAAAGCCTCTATCCACACAGACAGCTGCCTGTGGGAACGCCTGTTTCAGCATATAGAACAGTTCCAGTCCTCTCCCATACTGCGGCACAGGAAAAATAACGCTGCGGCCCTCTGCAAGGCTGCGCGATACCCGGACAGTGATATTCTCTCGAAGTTCCCTTGCCGGGCTGTTTATATGGTTATGAGCGCAGTCTATCACTGCCAGCTCTGCTTCCTGATTCTTCACGGCATCGCAGGCATAAAACAGGGAATCCTCCTGATAATCCCCACTGAAAAAAGCTCGCACCGTCTCATCCGTAATCTTAAACCACAGTCCACCAGGACAGTGACCGCTGCGGCCATACTCTGCCCTCAGCTCTCCAAGCTCAATATCTCCTCCCCCGCAGACGGGGTCGAAGGGGCTTTCACACAGAATGTGCGTCCTCTGGTACTGTATTTTTCCAAGGCATAAGGTCATGGCAGAGGCCACAAGTATCCCACTGAAACCATTTTCCACAAAATAGGAAAATGCACCGGAATGATCTTTATGGCAGTGAGTCATGAAAATGTAATCCACCTTTTCAAGCTCCTCTCTGGTCACAGACGGATAAGGATATGGATCCGTATCCATAATACCGCAGTCCACCATATAACAGTGCCCCTCCCTTCCGTATTCCACCAGAAAGCAACTCCGCCCGTGTTCTCCGTATCCGCCTTTTATCCTAAGCTTCACTGTAGACATAAAGCCTCTCCTCCGGTATTCTGACATATCCTTTTTCGCCATCAGCAAGGAACTGAGAATGAAGCATACAGAAGTCTTCTCCCTGTTCTGTCTCTACCTTCACACGATATACACCACCCTCAAAAGTGGACATAACAACCGAAACCGGTATCGTGTTATCTCCGTTCTCCCTCTGCCATGTGCACTCCTCCGGACGAAAACGAAGCTGAGTGTTCTGATCAGTCCTGTTTTCCGTTACAAAACCCAGCCCCATAAGCTCAGTCTCCCCCACTTTTACCTTGCAGAAACGACCTGAATCAGATATTGTGCTGGCCTTTTTCAAGCAATTTCCTGCTCCCAGAAGTCCCGCAACCATGCAGGTCTTTGGCTCCATGTAACACACAGAAGGAACATCCATCTGATCGATTTTTCCGCGATTCATCACAACAATCCTGTCTGCCATGGCAAAAGCCTCAGAAGGATCATGGGTCACATGGAACACAGTTGTGCGGAGGGAATGAAACAGCTGAGCCATCTCCGTGCGCATCTCAATTCTGAGCTGAATATCAAGGTTACATAGCGGCTCGTCCAAAAGAACGATATCCGGTTTCGTCACAAGTGCCCTGGCAATCGCCACTCTCTGCTGCTGTCCTCCTGAAAGTTCCGAAGGAAACTGATCCAAAAGCCCTTCAAGATGAAGAAGGGATACTACCTCATTTAACCGATTCTCCATCTCATTCTTTGGTAGTTTTTTTACTTTCAGGCCATAAAGGATATTATCCCTGGCCTTCATATGAGGCCATAGTGCGAAATCCTGAAACACCATGTTAATATTACGTTTCTCTGTAGGCACCATTTTCCCTGGGGCAGACACGATACTTTGGTGGATCGAAACTTCTCCTCCATCCAATGGTAGTATTCCAGCAATAATATTTAATAATGTGGATTTTCCACAGCCGGATGGACCCAGAACACTGATAATCTCTCCCTCCATCACGGAGAGATTGATTCCTTTAAGAATTTCCTTTGCACCGAACCGTTTTTTTACATCTTTTATTTCAAGTATTGTCTCCATGTATTTTCCCCTTATTTCTTCTAAAATTTAATCCGTACTCCAGTATCATCATAATACTGATAATAAATGCCGCACCTACCATTGTGGCTGCCGCCGCATATCCGAACTTCAGATCATTGTAGGAATCACTGATATATACGGGAAGGGTACTGTAATTCGGCGGATACAAAATGGTGGTGATTGCCAGGTTAAAGACACTGCCGCCGAAAGCTGCCAGAATCGCCGACACCGTGCTATTATGCAGCAAAGGCAAAAGGACGGTGCGTAATCTGCGCCCAAAACCTGCGCCCTGTACCTGAGCTGCTGTCAGAAGGCTCTTTGGTACCTTAGCCATACCTCCCACCAGCACCCGATTGATCAGTGGTATGGCAGAAGCCACGCTGGCTAACACAAGGATGGATGGCTTTCCATAAAGATGAAGCCCCAGTGGTGTAAGCCATTTCTGGTTCCACACAAAAATATAACCGATACCAAGAACTACCCCGGGCACTGCCATTGCAATAAGCGTCATCATGTCAATCACTTTTTTCAGACGGAACTCGGAATAGGTCAGCACATAGGCCACGCAAAAGCCTGCAAGCATGCCAATTACCGCTGCTGCACCCGCTAATCCCAGAGAGTGTTTTATGCCGGTGAGAAGAGTGCTTCCCGTTTGGAACACGGTAATATAGTTGTCAAGGGTGAACTGAAATTTCTGGATGCTGACAGAACTGGAAAATGACATAATCAGGTTAGAGCCCACAGGAATTCCGAGAGCAATTAAACTGAATAGCAGTGACATTCCAGAAAGGATATACTCTTTTACTTTTCCAATACGTCGGGCCTGAACCTGCTCCGTTCCATTGTCCAGGAAATCGTATTTTCTCTTTCCCATTGCTGCATACTGGATTACCATTGCAATGATGATCATAACCATCAGGTAAAGTGACAGCACTCCTGCCATGTCAAAACGTACAGGTGAGGAGCAGATGGCACTGTAGATTGTATATGGAAGTGTAGGAAAGGAATAGACTGCTGTGATGGTGGAGGACATGCCGTAATCTCCCACCGTATCCATAAAAATCAGCATGGCAGCCGAACAATATGCGGGAATGCACAGAGGCAGTTGTACCGTAAGCCATGCTCGAAAAGGTGCTGCACCGTTCATTCTGGCTGCATGGATCAGGCGGGCGGGATACCACTCCATGGCAGTCTTGATGGTAATATAGGCCAGCGGAAACTTGCACAGTACCATGACACTTACCAGTCCCCAGTAGCTGAACACAAAACGATTGACGCCCTGTATCCCAAGCCATGCACTGGCAATTCCGTTCCCTGCGGCAAAATAGACCCAGCCCTGAGCCAGAATAAAGGAAGGCACGATCATCAGGATCCAACTCACAAGATCCAGTATCTTTGCACCAAAAAAGCGGTATTTCACCCTGATATGAGCCAGAAATGCCGCCAAAATCAGCCCTATTGCTGTTGTTCCCACACTGAGAAAAAGAGAATTGCAGAAAGCTTTTTTCCAGAGAGGACGGACAAATACATCCAGCACCAATGCCAGATTTTTCAGATTGAATTTCTCTATATTAAGTCCTGGACATATAACCTGAAATAGTACTGCTGCCAAAGGCAGCAGTACTAAGATAATCAGGATCCCCAATATGCCAAGACCCGCTGTATTATCCCTGTTGTTCATCATCTCTCCTACTGTGCAGACATATCGGCAAACCAGGATTTGATTTCAGCCTCATTTTCTGCGCCAAACTCAACATCTGCTACAGCCAGCTTTGCATTTGCGTCGCGTTCCGCCTTTAAGGTGACATCCTTTACAGACGGCTCAAAATACCCCTCATCTCCTGTATTAACGAGCTGCTGCTGTGTTTCCGGATCAAGAAGGAAGTTTACGAATGCTTCTGCAATCTCACGCTGCTCTGTCTGAGCACTGATCGCCGCCACACGAGTGGAACCGGGTGCTCCGTCCTCAGGCCACACAATCTTCAATGGTTCCCCGCTTGCAACCATGTCGTATGCATTGGTCTCCTGAAGCATTGCCACAGAAATCTCACCGCTTGCCAGTGCCTGTACAACCTGAGGGTTCTTCGGGAATACCTTCAACCCCTGATCGAAGAGCTTCTTAAAATAGACTTTTCCGCCATCCATTCCGAGGCTATCCATAAAGTAAGCAGCCAGAGGATAGGCCGGAGCCGCTACTCCGGGATCTGCCATGCCGACTTTTCCGGTATATTTCTCGTCGGTCAGATCTGCAAAAGTCTTTGGTCCATCCGCTTCCGAATACGCATCCGTACGGTATACAAGCACACCTGCTGCGTGAATATCCGTTGGATAAAAACATTTGTTCTCCGGAACAAGCGTTTTGGAGAAATCAGTAAGACCTGCCGCATTTTCAGGTTCCCAATCTGTCACAAGCTCTCCATCCTGTGAAAGGGAATATACGTCATACATGGAATCAATCCAAACAACATCCCACTGAGGATTTCCCTTCTCGGCTGCAATTCGTGACATGGTCTCTGCACCGTTTCCGACAACAACCTCAACGTCATATCCTGTAGCCTTCTTAAACATATCGGGGATGACTGCATCGAAATCGTTCAGATATACAACCAGAGGCTTTGTCTGAGAGGTTTTCTCCTCTGTCGGAGTTTTCGCTGCTGCCTCTGTAGAAACTGCTGTCTGAGCCTCCGTAGTCTTGGCCTCTGTAGCCTCCGGTGATGCTGTGGTGCCAGCAGCATCGGATCCGCACGCAGATAAAGCAAGTGCCGCTGTCATACAGGCTGATACCATCATAATGTTTTTCCAGTTATTATTTCTCATAAGTACTCTTCCTCTGCTTTCTTTGTAAATTCGGGTTCATTGTAGCACATTGCAGGAAAAGGAAATATCATAGTAATGCTAAATATATGTAAATTCATGATTAACATGCATACAGTCTTCTGTTTTCGGACAGACTGTCTTTGGAGGTGATTCATCGCAAGTCCCCCACCGACATCCCATCAGTAATCTTTGACTTCCCTTCGATCCCACTGCACCATCGTCCGTGGTTCCCGTCGCTTCCGCTTCCGGAATGTCCCCCACCGATATCACCGCTCCACTCCATGACCTCCCGTCCGTCACCTTACTCCCGTCATCCGCGGTTCCATTTCGATTTCTTTTTTTCTTTTTACTCCAGAAAACTGGGACAATAATTTCGGAAAACTGGGACAAAAGTTTCTCAAAACTGTATTCTTATCCCAGAAAACTGGGACAGAATCCATTTTCTGTCATCGATTCGATACAACTTCCAGTTCCTTTTCAGGGGCCGCTTACACAGCTCCGCCGGGCTACCTATGCTTGGAAGCTTACGCCTTTGAAAAGAGGGGAATCCCCCTTCATTCAAAGATCTTTCTTTATTTTTTCTTAGAAAAAAGTAGGAGTGAAACGGATACAGGTGGTTCCTGTGGAAAGTACCCCCGTAACTACAAGACGGTTTCCCGCGCTACGCCGTTTTTCTGGAACCGATTATCGTATGACTGAGGAATGATTGGAGTGTAACGGATGGAAGCTGGAATGAGCATTGAACGATTTGGGAGATACCCAGATGGACTTCAAACGGACAGAAGGATGCAAGGCGAGGATGGAAAGTCACGGTGAGATGAATCAAGTCGGATGGGGGACTTTTATGCGCCGCCGGGCTACCATTGCGTGGAAGCTTACGCCTTTGAAAGAAGGATATCTCCCTCTGTTCAAAGATCACTCTCTACTCTTTCTTAAAAAAAAAGAAAAAAGGAATCGGTCACCTTGAACCGGCAATCGTTCACTGAGGAAACCAAGAAGGGGTGGAACGGAAAACGGTAGGACTGAAAAACGAATGGGGAAAAGAGTGGGAAAAATGCAAAACCATAAACTTAATACGTCTTTTCAGAAAATATGAAAGAAAATGAGTTCTGTTTTGCTTCGGAAATCCGCATAAATAAAGGAGATTGTGATGGTCCTAGTGGGGGAATTGGGGGGAATAATTTACTCATTTCAAACAATGATAATTTTGGTCTGTTCTGACTTGCAGAAATGTGGAATGATTGGTGAGAACTGCTTAGAATGTCTGGTACACATAGAAAGCTTCCTGTAGTGTGAGGTATGAGCGTTTTCTGGTATGGATGGTGATTCATCGTGATTCAGCTGCACTACTACTCTCCTGCGGTCGATGATGCTACGAATTGATATAAAATGTCTGGCAGACGGGTCTGGTCAGAGTCTTTCAAATTCCATAATATGGTTTATAAAATGAATTTGGACAATTACGGGTGGTTATAAAATCCGGTCATGTGCCTGCCAAAACAGCTTCACAAACCATTCTGGAACTGAAAAAACGGCATTTTAATCACTCCAAAACGGATAGAAGTCGATTTTTAGCGAATCCGAATCCGTCATACTAAATCCATATTATGGAATTTGGATTGGAGGAATATGCTATGGCAACGACAGAGATGATCATCAAGAAAATTAAAACAGAGACCGATTTTGAGGATGCGGGGAAAGTACTGAAGAAAGAAAAGCTCTATGAATCATTCACCAAAGTACAGAAAACTTTACCATACTATCACGGAAAACGTGTTCTAAGAAAGAATGGCGTGCTGGCGGTACTGCTCTCTTTTATCTATTCCGGAAAGATAGAAGACACGGATGGATGGACGCGGGATGTCCGGGCATGGGTGAAAATGACATTTGTAACAAAGTGGAATGCATTAATGGTGATTCAGAATGGTCCCTGCGATGAAAAAGGTTATGTTCATATGCTGCTTATTCCGGTGACGAACGAGGGGAAAATCTCCTATGACCATTATTTTGGAGGTTGCTACAAGTTGAGGGCCTTGCAGAGTTCCTATCATCAACTCATGATCAGCCGGCATGGGCTCAAAAACACTCCTCCGGGATCAGAACGGATTATGGGAAATCTCAAAACCTATCGCTTTAAGAAACAGCCTCTGCCAGCACTTCCGGAGGCCTATCAATTAGAGACAGGGAAAGAATATCGAGAACGAATTGAACCTCTCTTCCAAGAAACGATCGCATATTATCTGGAACGAACCGTAATAAAAGAATCCATGGGAGAACCGGAAAAAGCCGCTATCATGGTTCAGGGAAAGATGCAGCCCTATCTGGACTTCATCGAGAAATATGGATCCGTAAAAAAGGCAGAACAGATGCTTCTCACTTCCAGGGAACTGCAGTATGGAATTCGAGCGATGCAGGAACAGGGAAATAAAGAGATGATTCAGATGGTAATGAATGTGAGCAAGGCCGGAAAGGAATATATGAAGACGCACCAGATTGAGTAGGATGTGGCAGCAGGGTGATTCGGTTTGATTTTGCTTGTGCTGATGCCTTATCTTCTAGTATAATGTAGCATGATAACTGAGCACTCGAAGGAAACCGTATGATTAAGTTATCGATCCCCAGAAAAAGAAATGCCCATGACTGTTTGGTGGCTACCACACTGGAAAATTTTGCTGCACTGAACGTATTCCTTTCCTACGGCAGCGAATGCATCCTGAAGGAATCGGTTCTCTGTTCTTCCTGCCAGAACCGAACTTCCATTTGCATAGAGTCCGGAGATATAGAGTTCATCTGCCAGGATCCGATAATCACTCTTTCGGATCACTCCATCAGCCCTGGCCTGTTCCACAAATTCATTCACAGCCGTATTCACATAGTTCCGGCTTGTCATATCCATGTTCAAAAATAGAAATAGTGGAGCCAGAAGAAAGAATCCAAACAATAAGATCATGTACGAAAAGGATCTTCCAATAACGTCTTCCATAAAATGTTCCTCCTACTTGTAGTTAATAGCTGTTACTTCGTGATTGGTGATGGTAAGTTCTTTTTGATAGAGAGATGAAGTCATATCAAGATAAACCTCTTTCATGCCATTTGTTAGAATGAGGTGGCTGATATCTGTCTCTGAAGCATCGATACCATTTTTATAGGTCTTACCTCCGATTTGTACGGTTTGAACAGATCTTGGCAAATGCATCAATTCCTCGAAGACTGCATCTTTTGTCAGATACTCTCCCACTGCCTTTGTTTCCGTCTGCCCATTTCCTACATCTACGGTTACAGTACGATCATTGGGTGCATAACTTAGGTCTGAGGTTAGTTCTTGTCCGGCGTTGGCCGCACTGTCTGTATAAGCAGTGGTCGGCTGATAAAATAGAAATAACGTAATCATTGCTATCATAAATAGAATAATATCAATCGTGACATACCACGCCCGATCAAATGTTTCACTCATGAAAATCCCTCCTTGTCGCTTTCTATAAGTATGACAGATTTGGATGGTTGATTTGAATTCCGTCATGGAGATTTTTGGACATACAAAAAACGGCTTCTGTCTATAAGACAAAAGCCGGCTCGTTGCGTACCCAATTAATCCCGCAGCTCAAAATACATACCCGTAATACCTTTTGTTTTCTCATTACGGCATACGGTGCATAAGAAGTTTCCGGTTGGGGTGATGTACTTCTCATCTTTCGGATATGCTGCATGATTTCCATTGGAATCCACATACAACTCCTTCATGGAAAAATCAAGACCAATCGCGGTTTCTGCTTTCCTGATTTCATTCACCGGTTCCTCACAGGAATATAACAGAGCAACGTAATATCGTTCATCTGCTTCCTGCGTGATGGTTGCGCCTTTTAATTGATAACATTCATCCATCTTCCGGTGTTGTCTGATGCGTACCCAGCCAGCTTTTGGAAGTTTTAACTTTCCATTTTGTAAAACTATATTTCCATTCACATAATTGGTTGTATAGCTTCTTACTGGCTTCTTTTTTGATTTGAATTTTGGAAAACCTACAGAAGCATCACGAAAGAAATTTTTGTATGCTGTCTGCAAATGCAGCTGTGCATTACACAATGCCAGACTGTCTACTTCCTTCAGCCATGGAAACTCCGACTTATACCTGGCCGGTGTCACGCTTAAGTTCTT
>NZ_JBBMFJ010000050.1:0-11518 GCF_040096075.1 Ventrimonas faecis | reverse complement strand
AGCTTCAATCGACGATGCTACCGGCATCGCCTCATTCAGCTTCCTTGCACATGAAAATTTATCCTGCGTGTAATGGAACGGTAATTATCGTGGATCATACTAGTTTTGAAAAACAAAGACCGAAATTCCTGCTTCTGGCAGGATTTCGGGTAAAAAAATAAGGATACTCCGAAAGGAGTATCCTTATTAAAAATCATGTAAGCGCAATTATTTGATGATGTACGGGGACAGGGTCTCCAGAATCTCATCGATGCCAGCCTCAGCATGGATGTTTAAGTCAATCGGCTTGGAAAGATCCAGGCTGAAGATACCCATGATGGATTTTGCGTCGATGACATATCTGCCGGATACCAGGTCAAAGTCAACATCGAACTTGGTTAAGTCGTTTACGAAAGACTTTACTTTATCAATAGAATTTAAAGAAATACGAACTGTTTTCATGTGAGAAACCTCCTTAAATGGTTACCTTTTTAATCTTGGCGTATGGATGCAATATTCGTTCGCCTTATGATAAATTTTACAAAGATATTTGTGGAAAGTCAATAGGGAGTTTCGATGAAATCAGGTTAAATATTTGTTAGAAAAACAAGAGGAAATGAGGAGAAAAATATGAGGACGGCAGCATTGCACAATCTGGGCTGCAAGGTGAATTCCTACGAAACGGAGGCCATGCAGCAGCTTCTGGAAGAGGCCGGATACGAGATCGTGCCCTTTCACGAAAAAGCCGATGTCTACATTATCAATACCTGTTCGGTGACCAACATCGCGGACCGCAAGTCCAGACAGATGCTGCACCGGGCCAAGAAACAGAATCCGGAGGCCGTGGTGGTTGCGGCTGGCTGCTATGTTCAGGCGGCAGCGGAGGAGCTGAAAGCAGATCTGGCGGTAGATGTCATCATCGGAAATAACAAAAAGCAGGATCTGGTACCGATTCTGGAGGAATATTTCAAAGATAAAAGCGACAGCAGCCATGTGATCGAGATCAACGAGACGCATGAGTACGAGCGCCTTTCCATCCATAAGATCGCGGATCATACCCGCGCGTTCTTAAAGGTGCAGGACGGATGCAACCAGTTCTGCAGCTATTGTATCATTCCGTACACCCGCGGACGTGTTCGCAGCCGCAGACCGGAGGAGGTTGTGGCAGAGGTGAAGGAGCTGGCGGCAGCAGGCTACCAGGAGGTGGTTCTGACAGGCATTCATTTAAGCTCCTATGGCGTGGATTTTGAAGAGGGCAGGAAGGAAACGCTGCTCAGCCTGATCCGTCAGGTACATGAGGTGGACGGTATCCGCCGTATTCGTCTGGGATCTCTGGAGCCGCGCATCATCACCGAAGAATTTGCGCAGGCCCTGGCAGATATGCCAAAATTCTGTCCGCATTTTCACCTGTCCTTACAAAGTGGCTGTGATGAGACCTTAAAGCGCATGAACCGCCATTACACCACGCAGGAATACGAGGCAGGCTGCGACATTCTGCGCAGATATTTCGATAATCCGGCTATCACCACCGATGTGATCGTGGGCTTTCCGGGAGAAACTGAGGAAGAATTTGAGACTACGAAGAAGTTCCTGGAGCGGATCGGCTTCTACGAGATGCACATTTTCAAATATTCCAGACGGGCCGGAACCCGCGCGGACCGCATGCCGGACCAGATTCCGGAACAGGTAAAAACAGCCCGCAGCGAAGTACTTCTGGCTCTGGAAAAGCAGATGTCCAGGGCATACCGCGAGAGCTTCCTTGGCAGGAAAAAAACAGTGCTTCTGGAAGAGAAGACAGAGATCGATGGCCGGGAATACATGATCGGCCACACCATGGAATACGTAAAAGCTGTGGTGCCTTATGCAGAAAATCTGAAGAATAAAATGGCAGAAGGAGTCCTGAAAGAGGCGTTAAGCGACGAGGTTCTTGCGCTTGACGAATCCTGGAAAGTAGTATAGAATATAAAAGAATAGTTAAAGGACGTGAAGAACATGGGCGAAATTCATAACACACAGTTTTTTAAAGCAGTACAGGAGAACAAGATGGATGTCAGCCAGGTTTTGGAACAGGTGTATGTGGCGCTGACGGAAAAAGGGTATAATCCGGTAAATCAGATCGTAGGTTATATTATGTCCGGAGATCCGACCTATATCACCAGTCATAAGGGTGCCAGAAGCCTGATCATGAAAGTGGAACGTGATGAGATTCTGGAAGAACTGATGTCTGTTTACATCGATGCCAGATTAAAGTAAAAGCTTGTGCCAGATATAACGAAAGATGTTTGCCAGCCATATCCGTCCGGAGAGGCTGGCAGTTTTGTGTATGATAGGAAAAAATTTATGAGAATTTTAGGACTGGACTATGGATCCAAAACAGTAGGGGTAGCAGTCTGCGATCCGCTGGGCATGACGGCTCAGGGCGTGGAGACCATTACCCGGAAGGAAGAAAACAAGCTGCGCAAGACCCTTGCCCGGATTGAGGCCCTGGTGGAAGAATATCAGGTTGAAACCATCGTTTTGGGATATCCTAAAAATATGGATGATTCAATTGGGGAACGTGCGCTGAAAACAGAAGAATTTCGCAATATGCTGGTACGCAGAACCGGTCTGCCGGTTGTTCTGTGGGACGAGCGTCTGACAACTATTGAAGCAAATGAGATTCTGATCGAAAGCGGAGTACGCAGAGAAGACCGGAAAAAGGTGATCGACAAGATTGCGGCCACCCTGATTTTACAGTCTTATCTGGGCTCCCTGAAGTAAAAAAACAGGAGAGAGACCGTGATGGAAGAAAAAATTACCCTGCAGACCGATAACGGAGAATCTGTGGATTTTTATGTCCTGGAGGAGACCCGTATCAACGGAATGAACTACCTTTTGGTGACGGATTCCGAAGAAGAGGAAGACGGAGAGTGCTACATTTTAAAAGATGTTTCCAAAGCAGAGGACAGCGACGCCGTATATGAATTCGTAGAGAACGATGACGAGATGGATTATCTTTTTAAGATTTTCACCGAACTGATGGAAGATATGGAAGTAGAGCTTCAGAAGTAAGCTTTAAATAAATTGGAGGAAAAACATTGAGCATGGAGAATCAGAACAATCAGAATGACAAACCGGCCGACGGCTACGCTCAGGCACCGCAGCAGGAAGAAAAGTCCGTGCTGGCTGAACTGGCAGAGTTTGTTTCCCGGAAGAAAGAGGCGGTACAGAGCGTGACCGCACCGGCAGTGGAAGCAAAGCAGGATGCGCAGCAGAACGTGGAAAAAGAGCAGAATGCAGCCGGCATCCAGAGTGAAGCGGGCAGCGCGGCGGTTTCTGACGAAGCAAAAGAAGAAAAGAGCGGACGCCCGGCAAGAAATACCCGCGGCAGAGGACCGAGAAGACCGAGAGCAGCAGCACCAAAGCGTCAGGAAGGCGCAGATTCCGCTGAGAATGAGAATTCGCAGGAAGAGAGAAAGCTGAGAACAGCAAGAGGAAGCCGCAGCGCGGCAGAGAGAACCGAAAAGGCGGAACGTCCGGCAAGAGGCGAGCGCGCAGCCCGCGGCGAGAAAGCAGAAAAACCGGTAAAACCAGAACGCGCAGCCAGAACGGAGAAGCCTGCAAGAGCAGAGCGCCCGGCAAAGACTGAGAAACCGGCCAGAGTTTCCAAAGCAAAGAATGTACTGGCCGATACTGGTTCCAAGCCAAAGGTACGTATCATCCCGTTAGGCGGTCTGGAGCAGATCGGTATGAACATTACCGCATTCGAATACGAGGACACCATCGTAGTTGTAGACTGTGGCCTTGCATTCCCAACAGAAGACATGCTGGGCATTGACCTGGTTATCCCGGATGTTACTTATCTGGAGCGCAACATCGACAAAGTCAAAGGTTTTGTTATTACTCATGGACATGAGGATCATATTGGCGCGCTGCCATACATCTTACAGAAGATTAACGTTCCGGTTTACGGAACCAAGCTGACCATTGCCCTCATTGAGAACAAGTTAAAAGAGCATAACTTAATGAAGAGCACCAAGCGTAAAGTGGTAAAACACGGCCAGTCTGTAAACCTGGGCTGCTTCCGTGTGGAGTTCATTAAGACCAACCACAGTATTGCGGATTCCGCAGCGCTGGCTCTGTTTACTCCGGCCGGTATCATTGTGCACACCGGAGACTTTAAAGTAGATTACACTCCGGTATTCGGAGATGCCTTTGATCTGGCGCGTTTTGCGGAGCTGGGAAGAAAGGGCGTTCTGGCACTTCTGAGCGATAGCACCAACGCGATCCGCAAGGGCTTTACTGCTTCCGAGCGTACTGTAGGAAAGACTTTCGATGCCATTTTTGCGGAGCATAAGAACAACCGTATCATCGTGGCAACCTTCGCCTCCAATGTAGACCGTGTACAGCAGATCATCTTCACTGCTGAGAAATACGGACGCAAGGTTGTGGTAGAGGGCCGAAGCATGGTCAATGTCATCGGCACGGCCAATGAGCTGGGCTACATCAACATTTCCGATGGAACCCTCATCGAGATCGACCAGTTAAAGAACTATCCGGATGAGCAGACGGTCCTCATTACGACAGGAAGCCAGGGCGAGTCCATGGCGGCTCTGTCCCGTATGGCATCCGGCATGCACCGCAAGGTATCCATCAAGCCGAACGATGTTGTCATTATGAGTTCTACTCCGATCCCGGGCAATGAAAAGCAGGTGGCCAAGGTCATCAACGAGCTGGCTATGCGCGGCGTAGAGGTCATCACCGAAGATACCCACGTATCCGGTCATGCATGTCAGGAGGAAATCAAGCTGATTTACTCCCTGCTGCATCCGAAGTTTGCGCTTCCGGTACACGGTGAGTACCGCCATCTGGTAGCGAACCAGTCTATCGCAACGGCCATTGGCGTGCCGAAGGAGAACGTGCTCATCATGTCCTCCGGCGATGTTGTGGAAATCTGCGAGGATTCCTGTAAGGTTGTGGATCACGTACAGCACGGAGGCATTCTGGTAGACGGACTTGGCGTGGGTGATGTCGGAAACATCGTGCTGCGTGACCGTCAGAATCTGGCACAGAACGGTATCATCATCGTAGTCCTGACGCTGGAGCGTTACAGCAACCAGCTGCTGGCCGGACCGGATATCGTATCCCGCGGTTTTGTTTATGTGAGAGAGTCTGAGGACCTTATGGATGAGGCAAAACGCGTAGTAGATGACGCGGTCGCAGACTGCCTGAGCCGTCATGTGACCGACTGGGGCAAGTTAAAGAACATGATCCGCGACAGCTTAAGTGACTTTATGTGGAAACGTATGAAGCGGAATCCGATGATTCTGCCGATCATTATGGAGGTTGAATAGGCTAAAGATGAGCCACATCACCAGAGATATCAACAGGGTGACCGGAACGGTCATCGGAATTTCGGGAAAGCTGATCCTGTATGCCCTTGTGATCCTTCTGCTTGCGGAAGGCATCACAAGGGGCTATGCCTTCGGTCATTCCCTGTTTTATGAAAGCTCTGTGGAACAGGCCCCGGGCCGTGATATTGTGGTTACGGTACCGGACGGTCAGTCAGATTCTGACACCATCCACGAACTGAAAAAGGACGGACTCATCGACAATGAGCTTGCCATGCGGGTTCAGATGAAGTTTTATGATTATGAGATCCACCCGGGAACCTACACGCTAAACACCTCCATGTCATCCAAAAAGATGCTTCAGATTCTGAATGAGAAGGCAGACAAAGAGGAGGAACCAGCGTCATGATGGACCAGGAGAGGATCACACAGTATATCCATTCCCTGGATCAGGGGCACGGCGCGTTCTGTGACCAGATCGCGAAAGCGGCCCGGGCAGACCGTGTGCCCATCATCCGGAAAGAAACGGCGAATTTTCTGCAGGCCATGGTAGCGGCAACGCGGCCGAAGCGCATTCTGGAGGTCGGAACCGCTGTAGGCTATTCTGCCCTTCTGATGGCGCAGGTCATGCCGGAGGAAACGGATATCATCACCATTGAAAAGTACGAGCCGCGCATCCCAGTGGCCCGCCGCCACTTTGCGGAGGCGGGACTTTCTGACCGCATTACCCTGCTGGAGGGGGATGCCGGGGAAATCTTAAAGAAACTGGACGGCTCTTTTGATTTTATCTTTATGGATGCGGCAAAGGGACAGTATATCCACTGGCTGCCGGATATTCTCCGGCTGTTATCCACAGGGGGTGTGCTGTTTTCTGACAATGTACTGCAGGACGGCGACATCATTGAGTCCCGCTTTGCGGTGGAGCGCCGAAACCGCACGATCCATGCGCGCATGCGGGAGTATCTGTACACCCTGACCCATATGCCGGAGTTTCAGACCAGTGTAGTGCCGATTGGAGATGGCGTAGCGCTGAGTGTGAAAGGGTAGAAGAACGTACCGGAGCTGAGGGAGCCGGGCGGGAAAACGCATGACGGCTGGAATCGAACGTGTATAGGGAAACTGGAAATTGATTGAAACAGGAAGAAGATTATGAGAGAAACAGAATTACTGATTCCGGCAGGCAGCCTGGATGTGCTGAAAACAGCAGTTATCTACGGTGCCGATGCCGTATATCTGGGCGGTGAGGCTTTCGGCCTCAGAGTCAAAGCAAAGAATTTTACCAACGAAGAGATTAAGGAAGGCATCGCTTTTGCCCATGAGCGGGGCGTCAAGGTCTATATTACCGCCAACATTCTGGCACATAACGATGACTTGGCCGGTGTGGAGCAGTATTTTGAGGAGTTAAAGGATATTCGTCCGGATGCTCTCATCATTTCCGATCCGGGCGTGTTTGCCATTGCAAAGCGTGTGCTGCCGGATATGGAGCTGCATGTCAGCACTCAGGCCAACAACACCAACTATGGAACCTACCTGTTCTGGCACCAGCTTGGGGCAAAACGCGTGGTATCCGCAAGAGAGCTTTCCTTAAAGGAAATCAGGGAGATCCGTGCCCACATTCCGGAGGATATGCAGATCGAGAGCTTCATCCATGGAGCTATGTGCATTTCCTATTCCGGCCGCTGCCTGCTGAGCAATTTCCTGGTGGGAAGAGATGCCAATCAGGGTGCCTGCACCCATCCGTGCCGCTGGAAGTACTCTGTTGTGGAGGAGACCAGACCGGGTGAGTACATGCCGGTTTACGAGAATGAGCGCGGAACCTACATCTTCAACTCCAAGGACCTGTGCATGATCGAGCACATCCCGGAGCTGATGGATGCCGGAATCGACAGCTTCAAGATTGAGGGCCGCATGAAGACTGCGCTTTATGTGGCTACCGTAGCCCGCACTTACCGCAAGGCAATCGATGATTATAAGAAGGATCCGGCCCTGTACCAGAAGAATATGGAGTGGTACAAGGAAGAAATCGGCAAATGCACCTACCGGGAGTTTACCACCGGTTTCTACTTCGGCAAGCCGACCACAGACAGCCAGATTTACGACAGCAACACCTACGTCAAGAACTACACCTATCTTGGCACGGTGGAGGAAGTCCGGGAGGACGGCTGCTGCCGCATTGAGCAGAAGAACAAATTCTTTGTGGGTGAGCAGATCGAGATCATGAAGCCGGACGGCCGCAACGTGCTGGTTACCGTAAAAGGCATCACCGATGAGGATGGAAACGCCATGGAGAGCGCGCCGCATCCGAAGCAGATCTTGTGGGTAGACCTTGGAAGCGAAGTCAGCCCGTACGATATTCTGAGAAGAAGTGAAATGGAATAAAATTTGAAATTGGAGCCCTGGCGCAAGCCGGGGCTTTTTGTATTTCTTAAAGAATTGTGCATACATCTCGACTTTAACGCGTTGACGTGTTATACTGGAGAACAGCTGATGAAAATGTTTCGCAACTGTTCAGTAGGTCTGCGCATTCACTGCGCTGACCGTATGAAAACATGGGCTTGCAGGCAAAAATCCCATTGCCGAAGGCAATTTTCAATGGATTTTTGCCCGTAACTGTGAGGGTACTGAACAGTTACAATGTTTCGCAATATAAAACATCATCCGAAAAAACATGACCAGATAAGGTCGAAACAAACGTTAAGACAGGAAAGGCTGTGTAGCATGAAGATTATTGTATGTATGAAACAGGTTCCGGCAAGCTCCAAGGTCGACATTGACCCGGAGACCGGCAATCTTAAGAGGGGAAGCGCAGGACAGCGCACCAATCCGTATGATCTCTACGCGCTGGAGTGCGCGCTGCAGATCCGTGAAAAAACCGGCGGCACCGTTACGGTGCTGACCATGGGACCGGGACAGGCGGAGAGCATGATCCGGGACGCCTACAGCATGGGGGCTGATGAGGGCGTCATTTTAAGTGACCGTAAGTTTGCCGGTTCGGATGTGCTGGCAACCTCCTATACCTTATCCCAGGGCATTGAGATGTTAGGCGGCGCGGACCTGATCCTTTGTGGCCGCCAGACCACAGACGGTGACACCGCCCAGATCGGACCGGCGATTGCTGAGCATTTACATATCCCGCACTGTGCGTGGGTGTCTGCCATTGAGGAGGCAGACGCGGAGCAGATTACGTTAAAGCAGGATTTCGGAAGTGTGACCCAGATCTCCAGAATGAATTATCCGTGCCTGGTTACTGTGGACAAAGATATCTGTGTGCCGAGACTTCCTTCCTGGCGCCTGACCAAAGAGACCCAGGACCGTCCGGTGCGCGTGGTAACCTTCGATGATCTTCCAAGACCGGATTTGACCCGCTTTGGCGCAGTTGGTTCCCCGACCAGAGTGGAACGCATCTTTGCGCCGGAGGCAGGGGCAGCCAGCGTGGTACTGGAAGGATCGGCAGCGGAAAAGGCAGACCAGCTGACAAAGCTGCTTGCAGAGCGAAAATACATCTGATCGGAGGAAATAGTATGAAGTTATTACGGTTTGATCCGGAGCTCTGTACCCTTTGCGGAGCCTGTATCGATAAATGCCCGTTTGGCGCCATCACTATGGAGAAAACGGGAATTACGTTAAATGAGAACTGCCGCATGTGCGGCGTCTGTGTAAGGCAGTGCCAGAGCAAGGCACTCTATTTTGAGCAGAAGGCCGGCGGTGAGGACAAGAGCACCTGGAACGGCATCCTGGTTTACGCGGAGCAGGAGCGCGGAAAGGTGCATCCGGTGGTCTTTGAGCTGATCGGGGAAGCCAGAAAACTGGCAAAGAAAGTGGGCTACAAGGTTTATGCGGTTATGGTAGGAACTGCCGGAACCGCAGAGAACGCGAAGGAGCTTCTGCCATATGGTGTGGACGAAGTATTTGTCTATGAGCATGAGGGCTTTGCCGGATTCAAGGCAGACTGCTATGCGGATGCCGTGGCGGACTGCATTTCCAAGCTGCGCCCTTCGGTTGTTTTAGTTGGCGGTACTTCCCTGGGTCGTTCCCTGGCACCGCGTCTTTCTACCCGTTTCCATACGGGTCTGACGGCAGACTGTACGAAGCTGGAGATGAAATCCAACACCGATCTGGTACAGATCCGTCCGGCATTCGGCGGAAATATCATGGCACAGATTGTCATCAGCGAGTCCCGTCCGCAGTTCGCGACTGTCCGTTACAAAGTCATGGACCGTGCGGAAAAGGTAGAAAAACCATCTGGAAAAATCACGATCTGCAAGGCATCCGAAGATATGGCACGCTCCCGCATTGAGGTGCTTTCTGCAAAGGTGCTGGAGCATGTGCGCTCCATAGAGGAGGAAGATGTGCTGGTGGTAGCAGGACGCGGAGCAGGCAAGGCGCTGGAACAGTTACAGGAGCTGGCAGAGCTTCTGGGCGGCCAGCTGTGCTATACCCGTCCGATGATCGAGGATGGTTTTGGAGATACCGCGCATCAGATCGGCCTGTCCGGACGTACCGTAAAGCCGAAGCTGATCCTGACCTTTGGCGTATCCGGCGCCATCCAGTTTACCGCCTGCATGAACAGCGCGGAGTGCATCGTAGCTGTGAACAATGACCCGGAGGCACCGATCTTTGACATTGCGGATATTGCCATCAAGGATGATCTGTATGCCGTGCTGCCGGAGCTTTTGAATGATGTAAAAAACAGAAAGGATGGTGAGTGATATGCCGTTTCCATACAAAAAAATGACCGAAGAGGATTTCGCTTACCTCCGCAGCGTGACCGCGCCGGAGCGTGTCTGGGTCGGTGACGAGATCGCAAGAGAATATTATCACGATGAGATGCCGGAGTACGGCGTGTTCCCGCCGGAGCTTTACGTGGAAGTGCTGGACAAACAGGAAGTCAGCACGATTATGAAATACGCCTGGGAGCAGAACATCCCAGTGGTTGTCCGCGGAGCCGGTACCGGTCTTGCGGGCGGCGCAAACTGTAAGTACGGCGGCATTCTGCTGTCCGTGATGAAGATGAACAAGATGATCAGCCTCGACAAGGCCAACATGACCATGACGGTCCAGCCTGGCATGCTTTTAACCGAGGTGGCAGCAGCTGCAGCGGCAGAGGGCCTGTTCTATCCGCCGGATCCGGGCGAAAAGACCGCGTCTATCGGTGGCAATGTTATCACCAACGCCGGCGGCATGCGTGCGGTCCGTTATGGCCTGACCCGTGACTTTGTCCGCTGCATCGAGGCGGTACTGCCGGACGGCGAGATCGTCCAGTTCTCATCCAACGTCGTGAAGAACACTACCGGTTACGATGTGAAGGATCTGGTGATCGGTTCCGAGGGAACCCTGTGCATCCTCACGGAAGTGACCTTAAAGCTGATGCCTGCACCGAAATTTACCCGCACCCTGGTGATGCCATTTGAAAATCTGGAGAGCTGTATCGATATGGTGCCGCGTCTTTTACAGATGGCAGCCGTGCCGACCGCCATTGAGTTTCTGGAGCGGGAGCTGATCGACATTGTGGAGCGCAATCTTCACAAGCTGCTTCCGGTCAAGGAAGGTGACGCAGTACTGATCGTCATGTATGATGCAGGAAGCGAACAGGAACTCTTATCTGCCTGCACCGAAGCTTCAGATGCGGCACTGGAAGCCGGAGCCATTGACGTTTACATTGCCGATACACCGGAGCGTATTGCCTCTGTATGGTCCGTGCGCAGCGCAATTCTCGAGGGAATGAAGGCCGAGAGTGTGGCACAGGAGGAATGTGATGTGGTAGTACCGCGGGCGAAGATCGCGGAATATGTGCGCCTGGCAAAGGGCATTGGCGCCAAATACGGCATTCGTGTAGAGCCCTGCGGTCATGCCGGTGACGGAAACATCCACACCGAGATGCTGCGCGACGCCTCCATGAGCGATGAAGACTGGATCAAAGGAACCAGAGCCTGTCTCACCGAACTCTATGGCGTATCCAAACGCTTCGGCGGCCAGTTATCCGGCGAGCACGGAATCGGAAACGGAAGACTGGAATACTTAAAGCCGTTCGTCGGTGACCGGATGTATAAGCTGTATCAGTCGATTAAACTGGCGTTTGATGAGAAGCTGATATTGAATCCGGGGAAGATTATTACCTTTGAAGAATAAAAATTAGGGGACGGAATCAATAAAAGGTTCGGGCGTGCGGGGAATTGCAGAATCCAATTCCCCGCACGCCCTACTTTATT
>NZ_JBBMFJ010000049.1:0-11870 GCF_040096075.1 Ventrimonas faecis | reverse complement strand
AGGCAAAAATCCCATTGCCGAAGGCAATTTTCAATGGATTTTTGCCCGTAACTGTGAGGGTACTGAACAGTTACGAGAAATCAAATCCTGAAAGCGAGGACGAAACATGGGAAAAAGAGAAGGTTTTTTCGAACGGTTTTTTAAGGTTTCACAGAGCGGTTCCACAATGCGCACGGAGGTTCTGGCAGGCATCACAACCTTTATCACAGTTGCCTACATTCTGATCCTGAACCCGCAGATTCTGGCAGATCCGTTTGCCATCGTCGGCAATGCGGAGATGGCAGCAAAGGTTTCCAACGGTGTATTCATCGGAACCTGTATCGGCGCGTTTATCGGCACTATGCTTTGCGCGGTATACGCGAAGGTACCGCTGGCGCAGGCGCCTGGCATGGGACTGAACGCCTTTTTTGCTTACACGGTGGTACTGGGCATGGGATATACCTATAACCAGACCCTGACGATCGTATTCTTATCCGGTTTGCTGTTTATTATGATCACGGCCGTTGGACTTCGTCAGGCAATCATCCGTGCCATTCCGGAACCGATCAAGCTGGCCATCACGCCGGGTATCGGACTTTTTATCACCATCATCGGACTGAAGAATGCCGGACTGGTTGTCAGCAATCCATCCACACTGGTAAGCATGGTGGATTTCGCACAGTGGAGAAACGGAGAAAATACCGCACTGATCTGCGGTGCCCCTGGTTGCATTGTTTGGCCTGATCGTGATTGGCGTGCTGCACGCAAAACAGGAAAAGGGCGCGATTCTCATTGGAATTGTATGATCTTTGTAGGAATCCTGATGTTATCCAACATCAGGGAAGTAGATTTCTCCGATATGACCAACGCGCTTCCGGCATTCTGCACCATCGTGTTTATGCCGTTTACCTATTCCATCGCAAATGGAATCGCTATGGGCCTGATCTCCTACTGCCTGTTAAAGGTGCTTTCCCGCAGAAGATGCGAGGTCGAGGTACTGACCATGGTCATTGCGGTGGTGTTTGCGTTCCGTTACGCGTTTATGACACTGGGATAAGAGCAGGTTTCAAACCCCTTGTATCGATTTGAAAAAACACAGGGAAGGATAATAACAACTATGAAACAGAAACAGACTTTTGCCTTGAAGGGCAATCTTATATACACGAAAGAAATCGGAACACTGGAAATTCTTGAGCAGCATTATCTGGTCTGTGAGGAGGGAAAGGTGCAGGGAATCTACCCGGAACTTCCGGAACAGCTTTGCGGCATTCCGGTGGAAGAACTGGGAGACCGGCTCATCATCCCGGGGCTTACCGATCTTCATGTTCACGCACCGCAGTATTCATTCCGCAGTTTGAATATGGATATGGAGCTTCTGGAATGGCTGGAGACTAACACGTTTCCGGAGGAGAGTAAATTCCAGGATCTGGACTACGCAAAGAAGGCTTATGGCATCTTTACGGAGAACGTAAAGCACAGTGCCACCACAAGAGCCTGCATTTTCGGTACCATTCACAATGAGGCAACGCTGCTTTTAATGGACCAGCTGGAGGAGGCCGGAATCGCGGCAATGGTCGGCAAGGTGAACATGGACCGCAACAGTCCGGATTATCTGCGGGAGACTTCGGCAGAGGAGTCTGCCAAGGCAACCAGGGCATGGATCCAGGCCGTGGCAGAACGGCATTACGAGCGTGTACAGCCGATTCTGACTCCGCGTTTTACGCCAAGCTGCAGCGATGAACTGATGGAACTTTTACATGGCATCCAGAAAGAGACCGGACTTTCGGTGCAGTCCCACTTATCCGAGAATCCGGGGGAGATTGCCTGGGTGCAGGAGCTCTGCCCATGGTCGAAGTTTTACGGCGATGCCTACGACCACTTCGGTATGTTTGGCGGGGAGTGCCGCACCATCATGGCCCACTGTGTTTACTCCGGTGATGAGGAGATTCAGCGGATGAAAGAGAATGGCGTATTCATTGCCCATTGTCCGGAGTCCAACACCAACCTGTCTTCCGGCATTGCGCCGGTGCGCCGCTATCTGGACGAGCAGATTCCGGTAGGCCTGGGAAGTGACGTGGCAGGCGGCACTACGGAAAATCTGTTTGCAGCCATGCGCCATGCCATTCAGGCAAGCAAGCTTCGCTGGCGTCTGAGCGACCAGAGTTTACAGCCGCTTAACATGGAGGAAGTTTTTTATCTGGCGTCTAAGGGAGGCGGAGCCTTCTTTGGCAAGGTGGGAAGCTTTGAGCCGGGATACGAATTTGACGCCGTAATTCTGGATGACGCGAGACTGGAGCACCCGCAGCCATTAAACGTAAAGCAGCGCCTGGAGCGGGTCATTTACCTGGGGGATGAGCGGGAAGTGGCTGGCAAATATGTGGCCGGCCGGAAGGTTTTATAAAATTTATTGAGAAAAAGAGTCACGTGACCTTTCTTTCCGGCGGACGGTTCGGTTACAATGGGGCAACAGGAGGATGAGCCCGTGGATATTTTTCAGGAATTGCCAATGGCAAAACGCAGCAATATGGAATTTTTATTCCAGAACTGCACAGAAAAAGTAAAAAATTATATGTTCACCATGGATGTGGCGGCGGGCCAGACTTTTATTCAGGCAGGAGAGCCTTGCATTATCATTGTCATTATCCTTTCCGGCAAAGCGTCGGGGGTGGAGTGGCTGATGCTGTATCTGATCCGAAAATACGAGCGGAAGGGGCGAGCAGACAACACCTGCAGCCTGAAACAGACCCGCAGTCAGATGGCAGAGGAAATCGGATTTTCCATTAAGACGATGGACCGCAGCATCAAAAAGCTGGAGGAGGACGGAATGCTCAGGCTGGAGAAGGGAAAAATTCAGGTTGACCAGTCCGGCTATCTTGAAATGAAGGAATACATAGAACAGTGTATCGAAGGCAGATCGTAAGGCGCGCCTGAACAAAAGAATGCAGAGATCACACGCAGGATCTTCGCAGACGTCGATTTCAAATGGAGGGAAAGCAAATGTATGTTGGGAAGAAGGTAACACGTGTAGATGCCCATGACAAAGCAATGGGCAGAACCCGTTATACCGATGACCTGTGCGACAAGAGCGCATATATCATCCGTATTTTACATTCCACGATCGCGAATGGACGGGTTATTTCAATTGATACATCCGAGGCGGAAAAGATTCCGGGTGTGGTAAAAATCTTTACCTGTTTTGACCTGAAGGAGAAACATTATTTTCCGACCGCGGGTCATCCGTGGTCTACCGATCCGTCTCATCAGGATGTGGCGGATCGTCTGGTCATGACCGACCGTGTCCGCTTCTATGGCGATGATATCGGTGCAGTCGTAGCGGAGGATGAGGTGGCAGCAGCCCAGGCGCTGCGGGCCATCAAAGTAGAGTATGAGGAGTATCCCTTCGTCCTGGATGTACAGGATGCCATGAAGGAGGATGCTCCGCAGATCCATGAAAATTACCCGGGCAATGTGTTAAAGCACACCACCATCCGCAAGGGCAATTATGAGGAAGCCATCAAGGAGCCGGGCCTCATCAAGGTGGAGGGCTGGTACAGCACACCAACCGTGCAGCACTGTCACATTGAGAACTTTATCTGCTTCGCGGAGATGGAAGGCGACCGCATCAAGATGGTCAGCTCCACCCAGATCCCGCACATTGTGCGCCGCGTGGTTGGCCAGGCACTGGGCATTGACTGGGGCCGTGTGCAGATCATCAAGCCGTACATCGGCGGTGGTTTCGGAAACAAGCAGGACGTTCTGTATGAGCCGCTTTGCGCATGGGTCTGCATGAACCTGGGCGGTCATCTGGTGAAGCTGGATGTTCCCCGGGAGGAGACCTTTGTTGCCAACCGTGTGCGCCATGCGATCTGCAGCCACATCGTATCCTGGGTACGCCCGGACGGCACGTTCGCGGCGCGTAAGCTGGAAGCATTTTCTGATCAGGGTGCGTACGCTTCCCACGGACACAGCATCTGTGCAAAGGGTGTCGGCGCGTTCCCTCAGCTTTACCCGTGTGACAACATTGAGGCAGATGGATATACGGTATTTACCAACAAACCGGCAGCCGGAGCCATGCGCGGATACGGTATTCCGCAGGCCATGTGGGCGGTGGAGTGCCACACCGATGATGTTGCGGCAAGGATCGGCATGGACCCGATCGCGTTCCGCAGAAAGAACCTGATGCCGGTGGGCTTCAAAGATGAATTTTCCAAGAATGAGCTGTACACCGATACCTTTAACCAGTGTATGGATAAGGGCATGGCAGCTATGGATTACGAGCGCAAATACAAAGAATACCAGAACCAGACCGGCGATATCCGCCGCGGTATCGGCATGTCCGTATTCTGGTACAACACGGCAGTATGGCCAATCTCCCTGGAGACCTCTTCCTGCCGTATGGTATTAAACCAGGATGGTTCCCTGCAGGTACAGCTGGGTGAGACTGAAATCGGTCAGGGCGCTGATACGGCTTACAGCCAGATGGCAGCCGATGTAGTGGGTGTCCGCCTGGATCAGGTGCATGTGGTTTCCTGTCAGGATACCGATGTAACTCCGTTTGGTACCGGTGCCTACGCATCCCGCCAGACCTACACCGCAGGCTTCTCCATCCGTCAGACTGGTCTGTTGCTGAAAGAACGCATTTTGAATTATGCCCATGAGCTGACCCGCATGCCGCCGTATAACCTGGACATTGTGGAAGGCAACATTGTCCGCGTGACGGATGGCCGTGTGTTGCTGAGCGTAGGCGAACTGGCTACCGAGGCTCTGTACAGCGTAACCCACAGCCAGCACATCACCGCGGAGAGTACCGCCCAGATCAAGTCCAACGCTTACTCCTTCGGATGTTGCTTCGCGGAGGTGGAGGTAGATATCCCGATGTGCAAGGTGAAGCTGCTTGATATCGTAAACGTACATGACGTAGGAACCCTGATCAACCCGGCTCTGGCTGAGGCCCAGGTACACGGCGGCATGAGCATGGGAATCGGCTTCGGCATGTCCGAAAAGTTACTGTTCGACCCGAAGACCGGCCGTGCGTTAAACAACAACCTGCTGGATTACAAGCTGTCCACCTTTATGGATCATCCGAGACTGCGCGCCTACTTCGTGGAGAATCCTGAGCCGACCAGTGCTTTCGGAACCAAATCCCTGGGTGAGCCGCCGACCTGTCCGGTTGCTCCGGCCATCCGCAACGCGGTTTACCAGGCTACCGGAGTGGCAGTCAATGACGCACCGGTGAACCCGCACATTCTGTTTAAACGGTTTAAAGAAGAAGGTTTGTTCTAAGGAGGTTACATTATGTATGATTTAAAGGCGCTTTACGAAGCGGAGAGTGTAGAGCACGCAGTAGCGCTCCTGATGGAACATCCGGAAGCGCAGATCATTGCCGGAGGCAGTGACGTGCTGGTGCAGATGCGCGAGGGAAAACGCGCAGGAAAAGAGCTTGTCAGCATTTACGGGATCGACGCCATGCGCGGCGTATCCTTTGAGGAGAACGGTGCCATCCGCATCGGCTCCCTCACCAGTTTTTCCCATATTACCAAGGATCCGATCATCCAGAAATATATCAACGTACTCGGTGAGGCAGTAGACATGGTGGGCGGCCCCCAGATCCGCAACATCGGTACCATCGGAGGAAACACCTGCAACGGCGTAACTTCCGCTGACTCTGCCTCAACCCTCCATGCATGGGACGCGATCGTGGAGATCACCGGACCGGAAGGAGTACGCCGGATCCCGATCCACGACTTTTACATCAAAGCCGGCAAGGTAGATTTGAGACCGGGCGAGCTGCAGACTGCGATCATCATTCCGAAGGAAGCTTATGAGGGCTACTTTGGACATTATATCAAGTATGCAATGCGTAATGCCATGGATATCGCTACCACCGGATGCTCTGTAAATGTAAAGCTTTCCGAAGATAAAAAAATAATTCTGGATGCCCGGATCGCTTATGGCGTAGCCGGCCCGGTACCGATGCGTGCTCCTTCCGCGGAAGCAAAGATCCGCGGAAAAGAGACGAGCAGAGCGGCAATTAAGGAGTTCGCCCAGGCAGTTCTTGAGGACATCAATCCGCGAGACAGCTGGCGTGCTGCGAAAGATTTCCGTGAACATATCGCGACGGTACTGGCAGAGCGCGCCCTGTGCGAGTCCATCCGTCTGGCTGGAGGTGAAGTCCATGAGTAAACAGTATAAGCTGCTTTCCTGCACCATCAACGGAAAGAAAGTAGAAAAAATGATCGATGTACGCGCATCCTTAACCGATGTGCTGAGAGATGATTTCCGCCTCACCAGTGTCAAGAAAGGCTGTGAGGTAGGAGAGTGCGGAGCCTGCAACGTCCTGATCGACGGCGAGTGCTTCAACTCCTGCATTTACCTGGCTGTGTGGGCCGAGGGCAAGGAAATCCTGACCCTGGAAGGCCTGGCAGGCCCGAACGGAGAGATGTCCGATATTCAGCAGGCCTTCATTGATGAGGCTGCTGTCCAGTGCGGATTCTGCACCCCGGGCTTTATTATGAGCGCCACGGAACTCTTACAGTCCGGAAAGGAATATTCCGATGACGAGATCCGCAAACTCCTGTCCGGTCATCTGTGCCGGTGTACCGGATATGAGAATATCTTCCGCGCGGTGAAAAAGACCATGCTGAGAAGGCTGGGGAAGGATGCGGAAGCAGACGAGGTGTAGTTACAGATAACTATTATGCATTTGCGGTCTCTCTTTTTTTTCAGCTGACAAAGCCGTACAGGTCATTGAAAAAGAAAATCATAAAATTGGCTGTGACTGGTAAATAAGCCGGGTTTTTGAGAGAAGCGAACACCCACAGAATATTTCCTGCCAGCATATTGGAAAGCATTACGACAGCCAGGGAACCGATCCATAGCGTCCATTCTTTTCTGGTTAAAGAACTGATTGGATTACACATTATTACCTCATTTCTTCCAAATAAAAAGGATGGTATTCCGGAATTTTCACGGAATACCATCCTGCCCATTGGGAATCTTTTTTAATATATCGATGGAATCATAGCATAAATTCTGATGCATTTCAATTCCAAATGCAACTCTTATCGGTGATTATTTACAACTTTTTACAGTCCGTCCGGCTTCTGTCCGACTCTCTCCGGTCCTTCGAGTGCAACTGAACCAGCGGAATCAAGGCCAACCGGAAAAAGATGGATGAGAATCTGAACTGCTCGCGCATGCTGGTGACCGCGTTGGCCCTGCACATCGGCTACGACAACGCGGCAAAGACGGCAAAAAAGGCTTACAGGGAGGACATTTCCCTGCGGGAGGCCTGCATTGCACTGGGCTTTTTGAGCGGAGAAGAATTCGACGAGGTATTCCATCCGGAACAGATGGTCTCTTCGCATCTTCGCAGCCAAGGCCTACGGCAAATCCGGATTCATCTCGTAATACCGGTACATGATCTGGCAGAGCTCCTCGATCTCCGCCCTCCGGTCGGAATTCTTGTCGTAGAGGATCGCCAGGTCATAAGTGATATCACAGTCCTCGATCCAGTAGAAGCTGTCGGGGTTTACGCTGGGGATCGGCTTGGCGTAGAGGCAGTTGTAGGTTCCCGTGTTTGCCACCTGGAACATGTAGGGCATGTTTTTGACGTCGATGATGTTGCTGGGCTTCACGTTGTATTTCCGCAGCGCATCCTCCGTCGCCTTCCGGATGCGCGGGGCGTTGCCCGGCAGGCAGAGGGGATCCCCATCCAAGACGGAGATCGGCAGGTAAGGATATTTGCTGCCCTCCCTGCGGCGGGCCAGGGCGGCCTTGGGGCTTCCCTTCCGGAGGTAGATGCCGATGGGATCGCGCCGGATCACGAAGTAGCTTATGGGGCCTGCTGTGACGGGAAGCCTGGAGAACGCCAGGTCCACCGAGTGGTTGAGGACGCCCATCTCGCGCTCCGCGAGGGGGAGCTCCGAGAAGGTGTAGTGCTCCGGGGAAAAATTGGGGATCGCGTTCTGCATGGCCTCGATGATGTATTTTCCCACCCGCATAGATATTCCAATATTTAATGGCTTGGTGCGCAGACTCAGCAAAAACGCGTCGTAGGTGCTGGTGACTTCCTTCGCCATCGCATAAAATTGTTCCCCCACATTGCTGAGCTCCAAGGGCTTTCCGGGTGTGCGGTAGAAGAGAGGCGCGTCCAGCTCCGCCTCCACGCGGGACAAGAGCTGGCTTAGGGCCGACTGGGTGATAAACAGGCGCTCCGCGGTCTTTGACATGCTCCTGGTCTGAACGATTTCCATAATGGCTTTCATATCTGAGATTTTCATAAATTGCCCCTAACCCATTAGTTTTGCTTAACACAGCCTTAGTATATGCGAATTAGACAAAAAAGGCAAGGGTAAATATAATAAAACTATAAAATTTTTCTAAATAAGGAGGAACTTATGAGTCAACTTACCATCTGTTTTATTATCTTTATCCTCACCATCATCGGTTACTGCAGCGGTTTGTACAGTCTGGCCTCGATTGCTTTGACCTCCATGATGTGCCTGACGCTCACGGGGTGCTTGGGAGCGAAGGAGGCGCTGGGGTATTTCGCAAACTCCAACGTTATCATGGTGGGCGGCATGTGCGTGGTGGCCGCCGGATTTAACCGGACAAAATTCTGTACAAACCTGGCAACCGGCATCGCACAGATGTCCCGCGGGAGCGTCACGAAGATGATGATTGGCTACGTGCTGATCGGCGTGCTACTAAGCCAGTTTATCCAGAGCCCGGTCGTGGTGTTCGGAATTGTCTACCCGATGCTTTTGGCCACGTCGGAGAGCATGGGCTTAAAGGCGTCCAAGGTTCTGTTCCCGGTGGGCGTTGCGATTATCTGCACCTGCTGTATTCTGCCTCTCGGGGCCGGAGCCACGGTGGCGGCGGAGTTAAACGGATATCTGGAGAGCTACGGCTACACGCAGTTTACGGTGGGCCTCACGGATCCCATGAAGGGCCGTCTTCCCATGCTGATCTTCTCGATCATCTATTTCGGAATATTCGCAATCAAGTTTGCACCCGATGAGCCGGTGGTGAAGACCATGGAGATGGAGGTCAAGAAGACGGCGAAGGGGAATCTGAGCAATTTTGCCGAGATCGCGGCCATCGTCATCTTTTTCGGCGACGCGCTGGCGCTGATGTTCGCGAAGAAGCTGGGACTCGACAGCTGGGAGATCACGGTAATCGGCGCCCTGCTGATGATTCTGACCAACGTTTTGAAGCCGAAGGAGGCAGCGCAGTCCCTTCCGCTCAACATCTTGTTTTTGATTGTGGGCTCTAACGCCATCGCGGCCGCCCTCTCCAACACCGGAGCCGGAGAGTTTATCGGCAACAACGTGATCAAGCTTGTGAACGCAGTGGGCTACAGCAACTATCTGCTGGGACTGATCTTCTTCATCATTCCGTTCATCCTGACCCAGTTTATGTCCAACCGCGGAACCATGCTGATTTTCCATCCCATTGCCATCGCGACCTGCGCGTCCATGGGCGGCAACCCGGTGGGACTGATGATTTTGATCCAGGCCGCGTGCCTGAGCTCGTTTATGACGCCCATGTCCACCTCCGCGACCCCGTACATTATGGGATTGGGCGGATACGACATCCCCAGCATGATCAAGCAGGGTATTGGCTTTGCCGCGGTGTCCTGCGTGGTGTCGGTGGCGTGGACCATGACAATATTCCCGGTGCTTTGATTCCTGCCCGGGAGACAGAGACAGAACTTGAATAGACAGGAGGTTTTATAACTATGGATAAGGAGTTGGAGAGAGTCCGGGCGGAGGCCGTGGGCATTGAGTTGGACGAGGAGTTGGCGGCCCGCTTCCCGGTAAAGAGCAGACAGAAGTTAGAGATTCCGGGCGATGAGGCGGACATTACTGTATACCTGTATGAGCCGGAGAACCGGACGGGCGTGACGCCCCTCATCATCAACCTGCACGGCGGCGGCTTCGTGAAGAGCTACCGGGGCCGTGACATCATTCTCTCGCAGAACTTTGCGTGGCACACGGGCTGCCTGGTGGCGGACGTGGACTACAAGACGGCGCCGGAGAAAAAATATCCGTACGCCCAGATGGAGGGGTACCGAGTTGTGGAGTATTTTTACCAGCACGCGGAGCAGTACCGGATCGATCCGCAGCGGATCATCCTGTCCGGCCAGAGCGCCGGCGCCAACATGATCATAGGAATCGCGATGCGCTTCCTGCGCAGGGAGGAGCACCCGGTTTGCCAGCTGATCATGGCCTACCCGCCCCTCGACCTGTACAAGGACCCGATGGAGAAGCCCTTCACGGAGTCCGAGGAGGAGAAGAAGAGGGCGGTCAACGGCCGCCTCTACAATGACTGGTACATCGACAAGGAGCTGCGGCGGGAGAGCTACGCCTCCCCAGTGTACGCCTCAGAGGAGGAGCTTAGAGGGCTGCCGCCGGTGTTGCTTCTGACGGGCGGACTGGACTCCCTCGGCGAGGAGGCGGAGCGCTTCACCTACCAGCTGATCCGGGCGGGCGTGCCGGTGACCGCCAAGCGGTTCCTGACCGCCAAGCACGGCTTCCTGGCCAGAAGAAATTCAGAGTTTGCCGAGGCGGAGAAGATGATCTTTGATGTGATAAAGCAGATTAAGGACGGGGAGGAGCTTGTAAACCCGTAAATGCGGTTAAAGCCAAAGAGAAAGCCAGGGGAACATTGGACAAATCCCGTCCGATGTTCCCCTGGCTTTAATGGGCTACCCGCTACTCAGCTTTTCGTGGGCGCTGCCCACACCCGGCCTCAAGAATAAGACGGGTTATTTCTGGCAATACTGTTAATGCCGAAAGAATAAAATATAGCAAGTGTGACCGGGAGAGTTGTTTGTTTTACTGCTCCCGGTCATTCTCTGTTTACAGGTACTGATTCAGACGTTCTCCATACAGGACCAGCAGCTGGTTGAGTACCTGATCCCAGCCACGGTATCGCTGCGTCCATTTTTTGATCACATTTCCACTTGTCAGATACAGCATTTTTTCCAGGGCACTGTCACTCGGAAATACACTCTTGGTCTTTGTCACTTTCCGGTATTGACGATTCAGTCCTTCGATGATATTTGTCGTGTACATGATCCGGCGAATCTCTCCGGAAAACTGAAAAAATGAATTTACATCCTGCCAGTTATTCTCCCAGTTGCTGATTGCATACGGATATTTCTTTCCCCATTTTTCTTTGATCCCTTCCAGTTCCGATAATGCAGCTGCTTCATTCGGAGCATTGTACACCGCCTTGAAGTCAGAAGAGAACTTTTTCAGGTCGTTGTAATTGATATATTTAAAGGAATTACGCAGCATATGGATGACACAGCGCTGAATCTCAGACTGCGGATAAACGGCCTGAATCGCTGCATCTTTAAAGCCAGGAAGCCCGTCCACACAGAAGAACAGCACATCCTGTACGCCACGGTTCTTTAAATCGTTCAGCATTCCTAACCAGAACTTAGAAGTTTCATTGGCACCAACGGTAATGCTCAGGATATCTTTATACCCCTCTACAGTAACGCCCAGTACAATGTAGGCGGCTCTGCTGAGAATCCGTCCATCTTCCCGTACTTTATAGTGAATGCAGTCCATAAATACAAATGGATAGATCGGATTCAGCGGCCGGGACTGCCATTCTTTGATTTCTGGCAGGATACGATCCGTGATCTTGCTGACCATTTCAGCAGACAGTTCAATGCCATAAAGATCCTGCAGCTGATCGTGGATATCTCTGGTACTCATCCCTCTGGCATACAGAGACAAAACTTTCTCTTCTATGCCGGACACATCACGCTGATATTTTGGGATCAGCTTTGGCTCGAATTCCCCATTGCGGTCTCTTGGAATATCCAGCTGAAATTCCCCATACTGGCTTTTGATTGATTTAGGCGAATGCCC
>NZ_JBBMFJ010000048.1:0-13000 GCF_040096075.1 Ventrimonas faecis | reverse complement strand
AAATGCTCCTTTTCGATAAAAATTTACATACCGTAATTCTTACCAAAATGGAGCCATTTTTTACCAAAGACACAAATCAATTTACACTACCGGCAAAATGCTCCCGGCTCTTTTCCACTTTCTACTTTCTTTTTCCAATCCATTTTTCAACAAATGAATCATCGTTCTATATATTTTGTAATAACAGATATTAAAATTCTCATATCAACCGGCTTTGCTACATGATCATCCATTCCTGCATTCAATGCAGACTGAACATCCTCTGCAAATGCATTTGCCGTCATTGCAATAATAGGTATTTTCTTTCCGTCCGGACGGTCCGGCAGATTTCTTATAGCTTTTGTCGTTTCATACCCATTCATTTCCGGCATCATAATATCCATCAAAATCAAATCAAAAGTCCCCGGAGCTGCATTGTAAAACTGCTCTAAGGCAGATTTTCCATCGGCAGCCCTGGTTACTGTCATCCCTTTTTCTTCCAATAGAACTACTGCTATCTCTGCATTTAAATCATTGTCCTCTGCCAAAAGGACATGCAGACCATGCAAATCCATATCTTTCCTTAATTTTTCTTCCTTTTCAGCCAGTACCTGTTCTGCTACAAGCAGGGGGATTTCTACAGTAAATGTTGAGCCAATTCCCTGTCTGCTGCTGACTTCAATTTTTCCACCCATAAGATCTACATACTGTTTGGCAATGGCCATTCCCAGTCCGGTTCCCTTATAACTGGTTCTTGCCCCATCATTTTCCTGACTGAACTCATCAAATATTCTGGTCTGGAACTCATCACTCATACCAATTCCGGTATCCGTGATACGATAGCGTACGATTATATGATGTGCATCATTGCCCGGCGCATTTTCTGCAGCAAATGAAATAGTGCCTCCGTCTTTTGTAAATTTGACTGCATTACTGATAATGTTGAGCAATACTTCCCTGATTCTGAGTTCATCTGCCATCACATAAGAAGTTTTAAGTTCTTCTCTTGAGACATAAAAATTAAGGTCACGGTTTTCCATATATCCATTTGCAATCGACAAAACAGTATCTGTCATATCTCTTAAATCTACCGGTACTGGTTTATATTCCAGTTTACCACTTTCAATGCGGCTGATGTCCAGCACATCATTAATCAGTGTCATCAGATATTCTGAGCTCTGCCTGATCTTTTTCAGACAATTCTCCACCTCTTTGTCCGGCTTCCTCTTCATGGCAATATCTGTAAATCCAACAATTGCATTCATTGGTGTCCTGATATCATGGGACATATGGTTCAGGAACGTCGTTTTTGCAATATTCGCCGCATTTGCATCCCGTGCTTCTTTCAGGGCTTCCATCTGTTTTTTCCTGCTTACCGAAAGAGAATAAACCAGAAGAAGCAGTACAAAAATAATCACAGATGAAACTCCGACAGCTAAGCCTGCATACTCCGCGAGGACATCCTGCAAGGTCATTTTCTTTTCCGAAACAGAATTCTGTGCAAGGACAACGCCATTTAAAATATTAGATGACTGCTCAATTGCTTTATTGATAATGGTGGCTGCCCTTCTGTTTCCCCTCGTCGTGAACATCGCTAATTCCTGTCGTTTTGCCATTTCTGCAAATGAAAGACTTTTAGTCAGTGGACTTTCATTAAGAATATTAATTTTTGAAGAAGGAATAACAGTTGCTCCTGCTTTTCCATTTGCCACTGCCTCCAGGCATTCTTCTTGTGTATCATATAGTTTGATCTCTGCATTCGGAAAAAGAAGGGACACCATCAATTCCGAATACAATGAGGTCTCTGTCGCTGCGATCGTAGAGATACTGCTGTTATATTCATTTCCTTTGTAAATAACAACTGGCGTAATATCAAAGATTTCATCCGTCAAAATCACCTGAAACTGTTCCTGTGTATATAGATCCTGAATGATAGGACCGGCAATATCGATTTCACCAGATTGCAATGCCTCATTCATCTGTTCTCCCGTGGAACAGGGAACCGCCTTGACTGTGATTTCATATTTTTTCTGAACAGTATCCAGAACAGTTCCTAAAATTCCTGTCAGTTTCCCATTTTCTTCACCACAAAATGGAAGATTATCCTTTAGATATCCCACACGGATTGTATTTTCATGTGCATCCAGCCATTGTTTTTCTTCCTTATTGAGTGCATAATTTATGACCGCTTTTCCTTCATAACGGGCATACAGCTTGCTGCTGTAGTCCGTTTCTGTATTGTTGATTTCTTCCAGGGCAGAATTTAATTCATTTAACAAATCCGGTCTGGATTTTGATACACCAAAGTAACAGTCACTTGCACCGATATTGGCAATGGCAATAAAATCGCTGTTGACAGACAGTGCCGGGATCACTAGTACATCCAGTTCATCTGCATCCAGGTTTTCTACCATTTCATCATAATCTTTACAGGCAACAACTTCAGCATGAATCTGATTGCTGTCCAGCCATTTTTCCAGAAGTTCTTTCTGGTAGCTTCCTTCTGCAGCGCCGATACGACAGCCATCCATCTGCTTCGGATCACCATCTGTAAGATTCATATGATTTTCTCGGGTATAGATCCAAAATCGTTCTGTTCCCTCGGCATAGGTTGAAAAATCGATAGATTCTGCTCTTTCCGGTGTATAAGTGATACTTCCAAGTATATCTATTTCTCCATCTGCCAACATATCCATGCATTCTTTAAATGAACCATAGACATATTCATACTTCCAGCCAGTTATATAAGAAATTTTCTGTAGATACTCATATCCTGCTCCCTGCTTGTGTTCTCCATAACCACCTTCTTGAAAATTGGCATATGGGAAATAGCCAACTCTCACGGTTTTATTTTCTTCCTCTATTACGTGAGTTGTTTTCCCATTATTTTTTATTTCCGACGCATAAGCAAAAACCGGTACGAAGAGTAACATGATAAGTACTAAAATGCTCAAACATAATCTTTTTTTCTTACCTTTTTTTCTTATCCGTTTATCTATCTTTCCGTTCATTCCTTCCCTCTTATGATCCATTAAAGCTGACATTCGCAATCCGCTTTCGCTACTTGTTCATTCAATACAGAAAGAATGACCGCTCCCAGTTTCTCAATATCAATCGGTTTTGTAATGTGTCCATTCATGCCAGCATCAAACGTCCTTTTCCTGTCCTCTGCAAAGGCATTTGCCGTCATAGCAATGATCGGGATTTCTGCCTTCTTTTTATCATTTAAATGCCGGATACACTGGGTTGCCTGATAGCCATCCATGTTTGGCATCTGGATATCCATAAGTATCAGATCATAAGTTCCCGATGGCATCTGCTCTACCTTGTTCACGCACTGAACTCCGTCTTCCACACGCTCGATAACAAGCCCTGTTCCTTCCAGGACTGTCACCGCGATTTCCGCATTCAGATCATTATCCTCCGCCAGTAGAACATGCTTCCCACACAGGTTTTCTCCAATATCAGATGCATCCGCTGTTTCTATCTCCTGGCTGTAATATTTCTCGTCAGCTATTTTATGTGTCAACGTAAACGTAAATATGGTTCCTTTTCCCAGTTCGCTTTCTACTTCGATACTTCCACCCATCAGATCGGCCATTTTCTTTACGATTGGCATTCCAAGACCGGTTCCTCTCAACTTTCCAGTCATTGTACTATGTTCACGAGTGAATGGTTCGAACAGTGTTGGAAGATATTCTTTACTCATGCCAATACCGGTATCCGCTACCTCGCTTTTTATCTTTACATATCCTTCTTTTTCACACGGCAGTTCTGCTACAGTGATCGTTACATTTCCACCCCTCGGAGTGTATTTAATAGCATTACTAACAAGATTTACATAGATTTCCCTGATTTTTGTACTGTCACACAGGATATTTCTATGTGTAACCTGTATGCTGCCACTTAGATGAATTCCTTTTTCTTCCGCTTCTGATGAAAAAGTACTTATGATTTCGTCTACTATCTCGCCAACTATTTCATAATTCTCATCTACCTTCATCTTTCCGCTTTCAATCCGAGCCATATCAAGTACATTATTGATGATGGACAATAACAGTTTCCCGGATTGTTCGATTTTCTTCTGATAATCCAGCTGCTTCGGTTCTGTCAGGTGTGATTTCATCAGCTGGTTATATCCCAGGATCACGTTCATTGGAGTACGGATATCATGGGACATATTATTCAGGAATTCTGTTTTGGCTTTGTTTGCATTTTCAGCGGCAGCATATGCTTTTTTCAGCTCTTCTTCCTGCATACGCTCTTTTTTTATCAGACTGTCAATATTTCTTGTTCCGACTACAGCCATCCTTGTTCCGTCTTTTTTCTTTACATATGCCACCCTTGCCTGATGATAATTGATTCCTGTTTCTGACTTAAACTCGTATGTCATGGAATAATCCTCTTCCTGTGAACGCAGGACTTCCAACCCTAGCTGCTTTTCAAATTCTCCGTTGGTGTTATCAGATACCATCGTCTCAGCATAAGAGGGAATTATTTTCGACCATCTGTTACCACATTTTCTGCAAAAATCTGAAATAATCTTTCCATTTTCCCCAGACTCACGATAAGAAATCACATGATCTTTGTCCAGTTCTACTGCCAGAACAGAGAAATATTCTTTTCCAAGACCTTCGATAATCTCTCTTTGAAGCTCTATCTCCTGCTCTTTTTTAATGATTTCATCTACAGAATAGAAACCAAGGATGATCTTAAAATGCTCTTCATCATTGTATAATCGTATTGCCCTTGTCAGAAAATGTCTGAAACCGCTCCCATTTGGTATTGTCTTATGATAAAACTCTATATTGTCAGTTTCTTTTAATTCGTTCATAAGATGCTCCGGCAAAAGTCTTTCCAGATATTCAGGATCTGATTCTTTGATCAGGATATTTTCAAAAAAATACCGGATTATCTCCGAATAACAGTTACTTCCATAAACTGAATGCTGCTTTTTTGCAGGAACATTGTGTGCAAAACCAGTATCCCCTTTTACAACTTCAAAGGTATCCTGCTTTAAATCACACAAAAGTACCGTTGTATAATCCCTGGATAAAGCTGATAATATCCGGTTACGTTCATTCAGAATCCGGTTGCTGTCCTCCAGTTCTTTCTCTTTTTCTTCTTTATCTTTAACAAAATCCGTAATATCTGTAATATTTCCCTGAAAGAATCTCTGATTGCCGGATTTCACCAATGTTGTGGCATCTGTGACCCAGTGATAGCCATCCTTTCCAAGCAGACGGTAAATCTGATCCTGCGTAAATCCATGCTCGCATGTATCAAGAATACGGGTGGTATAATCTGCTGAAAGATTCCTGTCATCCGGATGAAGCATATTGTCAAATTTATTATCAAATATTGTCTTGATTTCTTCTCTGGTCCATCCCAAAATAGCAAGAAACCTGTCACTGATATATAAAAATGGATGACCTTCTTCTAGGGAACATCTGTGATAACCACCGGGTATTTGATCAATCGTCGCCTTAGACAGCATATTTTGCTCTTCCAGCTTCTTATGCCGGTCCACGAAAGATGTCATATCATAACATGCACTGATAATAGCCAGTTTTCCATCCTCTGTCCGTATGACTTTTCCTTTATCGACTGTCCAGAACCAGGAGCCGTCTTTTCGCGGCATACGATATGTGGTCTCATAGGTTAATCCCTCATAATACTCACCCCCGATATCCTTTATGACCTGTTCTCTGTCATCAGGGTGGACCGTATTAATAACTTTTCCGTCAATTGCTTCAACCAGTTCTTCCACTGCATTATAACCAAGCATCAGTGCCATTTCTTCATTGGCATAATAAACTGGGAACTCATCCTCACAATATCCACCGATTAGTCCGCTGGTTCCATTCGCAATCATAAGATCGGTAAGTATCTCTTTTTGTACTTTATCTGGTATTATCAACTTTTTCATATTCCTCACACTGTATCCTTCGGCCTGATTTTTTGTGACTATTCGAGTTTTTCAAAACCCATACGTACCTTGCGGAATACCTTCGTAAATCTTTCTTTTATTCCAGCACATAATCAACGTTCTTTTTACAAAAAATACCTTTTATCTCAGAATTGAACATAAAACCTGTTCTACTTTATCTACATCTATTGGTTTGGCTATATGTCCATTCATACCAACAGAAAGTGCCATTTCTTCATCTTCCTTAAAGGCATTGGCAGTCATGGCAACAATTGGAATATTTACAGGAGTTTCAGCAATACATTGGCTTCTTTTCATTATTTTCAAAACTTCAAAACCATTCATCTGTGGCATATTGATGTCCAAAAGCATCAGATCAATTTCAATATTTTCTCCTATCATCTGAATTGCCTGATTACCATTTTCAGCTTCCAGGTAATTATAAGTTTCTCCGAGAATCTCCTTCAATATGTCCCTGTTTAATTTTGAATCATCTACAATCAGTATTTTTTGTCTTTTGTCCATATCCTTTTCCTCTTTTTTTTCTTATAAGAGGACGTATTCTTCTTTCCCACTACGGTCCTTCACGATATCCCAATAGTCACGGCATACGGCCTGAATATATGCATCTGCATCATCCCGGGAGCATTCCTTTACGCTTCCTGTCTGCTTGTCAAAGAGGACCGTGAAGAAGTTTTCCCGGTTTGCTTCGATGTACACTTGCATCGAGACGCAGTCCGCTGCTCTTTCAATGTTCTTTATCGTTAACATGGTCATCCTCTCCATAGACATATTCCAAAATATCGCCCGGCTGCACTTGCAAGAGTCCACATACCACATCGAGCGTACGGATTCCCTGAATGCGCCCCTTGCGGAACGCCTGTATGGCTGATTCGCCAATGAGTTTTTCGTTACGGAGACGATGGCTGCTATACCCGGCTTCCTTCAATGCCCCTAATATGTCTATCTTACATTTGATCGTCACCAGCACCCCTCAATCTTTTATACACTATTATCAGTATAAGTCCAATTTACAATCCTGACAATCCGTTTCCACTATTTTCAGTGTATTCGGGAAATAATATTTGACACTACACTACATATAGTGTGTAATGAAAGTAGATAAAAATAGAATTCTCTCGATTGGCGGTTATGAAACCAGAAGGATACATTTGTTGCATCATGTCAATTGAGGAGGGTTCATATTATGAGAAAAATTTTTAAATCTATTTTAGCTGTCACACTGTCTACGATCTTTGCATTTCCTGCACAGGCCGCAACCATGGAGAGTATTGCGAACGCCGATTCCAGATTTCGCTATGATGGTACTACTCTTACGGCTACCACAGAATCTGTGGAGACTTTTTCTTATGGGGAAATGGTGGATGCCTTTTTAAATGCAACGCGTACCTGCTCCGGATACGAAATACTGGAATACTAGGCAGAATACCGCACGAATACGGTTACTTTCGATCAGAACAAAGCAAATATGATCATTGAGCACACTACCTGGACAGATGAATGGGTAAAAGCAAATGTGCCGAATATTGCCACAAATGGCATGACCAGAGAGCAGGCAAAAACGGCAGTCTTTACTTACATCCTAAAATCCGTGTTATGGCCACTCAATAAGCATCAAATACCGGTTGCTTGAGTGCCGTTTTCTTTTGAAAATAAGCCATTTTCGGCCATCAATGGATTGATTTTATTTAGTGTTTATAGTATAATATAGGCACTAAATAAAAGGAGATCCAAGATGCCAAGAAAAGCTTCCGGTGAACCTAAAACCAAACGTGTCGAACGCCGCCAGGCCAATGGCGATATATACGTCTACGAGGTAACAACACTCTACAATCCGAAAAAGAGATATAACGAGCACGTATCCAGCAAGTTACTTGGAAAGAAGTCGGCAAATGGGACCGCGCTTCTCCCGACGCGCCCCTGGAAAACACCTGGAACTGCTGCAGCCACCGCAGTCCGTAAAACAGTCGGTGTTACGGATATCCTTGCGTGGATTGGCAGGGAATCCGGTATTGACGATGATATCCTCAGCTCTGCTGATAAGGGAACTGCCCAGAAGATCATCTCTATTGCAAGGTTCTGGATGGCAAATCCCGATAAAACGATCCGCAGTATCGAGGAGTGGCAGATAAGCCATACCATACCTTATCAGGAAGGGATGTCAGAGGACACGTGCTATTTGCTGATGAAACAATTGGGGCAGGACATCACGGTATCGCAGAAATACTTTCAATACCGGGCATCTCATGCACCGTCCAGAGCATCTGTTGCCGTCGATAGCACAACTGTGTCATCGTATTCCGAACTGCTGAATGATGTCCGCTTCGGGTATAATAATGACGGTAACGGACTGGCTACTGTAAAATTGCTTACGCTTTTCAGCCTCCAGGATCACCAGCCGATCGCCTTTTCGCGCCAGCCGGGGAACATACCGGATGTGATCTCCGTGCTCAATGCGTTAAAGCAACTGTCCGTCCTTGGGATGGATAAACCCCTGCTGGTACTGGATGGCGGATTTTTCTCGGAGGAGAATATCCTGGGATTCCTGCAGGCACATACAAAGTTTCTTATGCGCGGTCAACTTGACAGCAAATGGATCCTCCCGGAACTTGAACCGCTCCTTGAGGAGATGGAAGTATCATCCCATGCCTGGCCGGAAGATCCCTCGAAGTACTGTGTCACGAAAAGGATCAGCCATGTGTTTTCGTATGAGAGAAAGCGAACCCGCGGCGGCATACATAAAGGTGACGTCATTACAGAGGAACACCGGCTGTATCTCCACCTTATACTCGATACGGACAAAGCGAGGCTCGATACGGCGCTCCTTATGAAGGATATCCAGCATGTAAAAAAGCAGCTGGAAGCAGGCGTAGATCCGGCTCTACTGACTAAGGCGGAAGCACGTATGGCGGATCGTTACCTGATCATCCGGAATGTCCGGGACAGGCTTGTCATAACACTGAATGATAAAGCAATCATGAAAACAAGCCGGCTCTATGGGTACTTCGTGCTTGTCTCAAACGAGAAAATGGATGCTTTCAGTGCATTACGGGAATACCGTCTCCGCGAAAAAACGGAGGAAGGATTCCGTCTCGACAAGCAGTATAACGATGCACACGTAACGAGAACAAAGTCTACCGAAACTCTAGAAGGCCGGTTTTTCTGCCAGTTTGTCGCATATGGATACGAAGCCTTCTTCCAGAGGGAGCTTAATCGGGTTAAGAATTCCCTTGCCATTCCCAATGGCGATCCGGCACATGATAAGTCTGAAGTCTTCAGGAAGGAGAAAACACTTCTTAACTGGCTGAAAGGCATGTCAGTAGCCAAACTGTTTGGCTGGTTTGATACTGTTCAGGAGACAACCGTTGACTCCGCCATGGGTAAGGCACGATGGTGCACGGAGTCTATTGAACGGGATCGATTGTTCCTGACCAGACTTGGTGTTATTAAACCTGAATTTTGAGTGAATATAGTTCGGATTTTAGGTTAAATATCAGCGACTGGCTCTGCAGAGACTGCGATGGTCGTTGTGTGATCCTGATTCTGGACTGCCAGAAGCTGATCCGGAATCCCACCATGTATGCCACCTTCCTGCTGTGGATGATGTCGGAACTTTTCGAGTCTCTGCCGGAAGCCGGCGGCCTGGACAAACCCAAGATGATATTCTTCTTCGATGAAACTCATCTGCTGTTTGACCACGCTTCTGATGCGTTGTTTGACAAGATCGAGCAGGTGATCAAGCTGATCCGTTCCAAGGGTGTCGGCATCTACTTTATCACCCAGAATCCACAGAATATTCCCGACGGGGTCTTAAGCCAGCTTGACAACAAGATCCAGCACGCCCTTCATGCTTATACGCCAAAAGAACAGAAGGCTGCCAAAACTGCCGCCATGTCCTTCCGTGGAAATCCAGCTTTCGACACCTATGAATCGCTGTTTCAGCTGGGGATCGGAGAAGCGCTATGTGGAGATGACAGATCGGGATTCGGCCTATGAATTCCTGCAGCGAAAGGCAGTCTCTGAGGAGGAAGATGCCCGAAAAGCCGCAGAGGAAGCGGCCGCCGAAAAACAGCGTATGAGGCAGGAGGAAGCAACCAGAAAAGCTGCTGAAAAAGAAGCCGCTGCCAGAGAAAAACAGATGAAATCTGCCGTGGGCCGAGTAGCCGGCACTGCTGCCGGCACCCTTGGACGACAGATCAGCAATGAGGTTGGAAAACAGTTCGGAGGTTCCTTCGGCAAACGTCTGGGCGGCAATATCGGTGCTTCTCTCGGCCGCGGAATTCTCAGTACCTTATTCAAGCTGAGATAGCGTCAGCTGCTGCCGGATAGAGCTGAGGCAAAATATCCCGCGGTTTTCCATAATATGTAAAGTCAGCCATCCTGTCTGACAGATGTTTGCTCTCATTGACCAGAATCACCAGATTGCCATGGAAATAGGGAAGCATGTTGGAAACAAGCGGTGTTTCCATATGCCCTCCCAGAATCAGCAACGTATCAGCCTTTGCCAGTTCTGCTGCAGCCATGGCAATCCGGGCGCTGCTCATCCTGTCTCCGATCAGGTTCACTCCGGGCCGGATGGGAACTTTGCACTCCGGGCACAGGGGAACCCCATCTGTCTCAAGCATATATCCGATGTCAAATGCTTTTCCGCACCTGGGACAATGATTTTCATAGATGCTTCCATGAAGCTCTACTACATTCTGGCAGCCTGCCCGTCTTGGCAAGCTGAACAGTTCTCTGGTGATGACCGCTTTCAGTCTGCCATCTGTCTCCATCCGGGCCAGCGTCTTCATGCAATCATCCGGCATTCCTGTTCTTTTCAAAATCTCCGTTTTATAGAAATCAAAAAACTGCTGCGGGCGTGTGCTAAAGAATACAGAAGAGAATATCTCCTCCGGTGCATGGCCGTACTTCTGTTCCAGATCATACAGCCCATCTTCCTGACGGTAATTCAGACATCCGCAGTCCATGCTGGTACTGATTCCCAGCAGACATACCAGATTAGAGGCCTCTTCGATCCGTTTCCTTACATAAGTCATTTCCATGAAAATACCTCCCATAAAACACAGAAAAGGGCATAGTTCAGACGACTATGCCCTGGTTTACATGAAATAATATGAAATTGTACTTCAATAACACTTATATGGAAAAAGTATACCACCCGAATTCTGTTTGTCAAGTATAGTGGTTCAGTTGTCAAGACAAAAATTCAAGCATTTTACTTTCCGAGACGGGCATTGAGGATATTGTGAACGTATTGTTCCATTGGAACTCTACAGCTCTGGCTCTCAGGATTCCATCCATGGATGCAGCTACGAGGTTCGCTCCTTTTTTGTTTTCGTTACATAAAAATGTGCAGTTGCACATAAAATAGGAATGAATATTGAAAAGTAATCCATTCTGTGTTAGAATGATATTACTAAAAAATGTGCAGTTGCACAAAAAAAGGGAGTGATACCATGGATATTAAGAGAGACGCTTATCTGCAGCAGCTGATTGAGCGAAAAGATAACGGCATGATAAAGGTAATTACAGGCATTCGCAGATGTGGAAAGTCCTTTTTGCTCTTTAACATTTTTAAGAGATACCTTTTGGAAAATGGTGCTGATGCAGAACATATCATTGAGATTGCGCTGGATGGTATTGAAAACGAGGAACTGCGAGATCCGAAGGTGTGTTTCCGCTATATCAAGGATGCAATGAAAGATTCCGGTAGATATTACCTGCTTCTGGATGAAGTTCAGTTTATGCCCCGTTTTGAGGAAGTGTTGAACAGCCTGCTTCGTATCAGTAACATTGACGTTTATGTGACTGGCAGCAACTCCAAATTTCTTTCCAGCGACATCGTGACTGAGTTCCGTGGCAGAGGTGATGAAGTCAGAATTTACCCGCTCTCCTTTGCAGAGTTTTATTCTGCTTATGATGGTGACTATGATGATGCCTGGAATGATTATATGACCTACGGCGGACTTCCGCAGGTTGCAGGCTTTCAGAATGATCGGCAGAAAGCAGAATATTTGAGAAACATCCTTGCCAATGTGTATCTGAAGGATGTTATTGAGAGATATAAACTTCAAAGCGTAGATGAAATTGGTATTCTGGTTGATGTGCTTGCTTCTGCAATCGGCGCACCGACCAATCCGTCAAAAATTGCAAACACTTTCGCCAGTGAACGTCAGATGAATTATACCAATAAGACGATTTCTCACCATATCGACCTATTAGCTGAAGCATTTCTGATTTCCAAAGCAAGCCGATATGACATTAAAGGCAGAAAATATATCGGAGCAAACCTGAAGTATTATTTTACCGATTTGGGCCTCAGAAATGCCCGTCTGAAATTCAGACAACAGGAATCGACCCACATCATGGAGAATATCGTTTATAACGAGTTGCTTCTCCGTGGCTACAATGTGGATGTGGGCGTTGTCGATGTGTATGATAAGGACAAAGAGGGAAAGCGAATCCGTAAGCAGCTGGAGGTCGATTTTGTTGTAAACCAAGGAAGTCAGCGTTACTATATCCAAGTAGCCTACGATATGACTTCAGAAGAAAAACAGACGCAAGAGTTCAATTCTCTGCGTAACATTCCAGATTCATTCAAGAAAATTGTCATTGTCAATGGCACTAAGAAGCCTTGGCGTAATGATGAAGGGTTTGTCATTATGGGAATGAAGTATTTTCTGTTGAATGCAGATAGCCTGGAATTTTAAAGAATTAAGAAAAGTTCAGCTGCAGAAATGATAAGGGAAAGAGTAGGGAAATCGTTGACTGTTGATTATTTTTTCGAAAACGAGCTTTGAATCAGGGGAAGGTTCCACTTCTTTCAAAGTTCTCTTTCTTGAAGGGACGATGAAGAAGGATGTGGCTGATCGGAAAATTGAAATTCATACGAAAATGATTCAGGCTGGAGGACGGGAGGTCATGGAAAGATGGATTAGGGCGACGGACGGAAGGTCATGGATGAAGGGTTGCTGTCGGTGGGGGACTTGCGGAGCCTATGAAACTTTTTCTGTAAAATAACCTAAGTAAGGTCCTTCTATGATACAATAAATATCATTAGGAGGGCCT
>NZ_JBBMFJ010000047.1:0-13291 GCF_040096075.1 Ventrimonas faecis | reverse complement strand
AATCGGTCTGCAGGCGCGTAGGTAATGGAAGCCACTACCTTTTTTGTGCCTGAGACCGATTGTTTCCGATACTATTTCTACATCGTCACCAGATGATACGCGATCTGGTCCGCGGTCATCATCTGAGCCTCTCTTTGGTGGCAGGTAAAGATGATGATCTGCCCCGGATATGCTTTTTTCAGCCATTTCAGCGCGGTGTGCAGCCGGTCTTCATCGTAGAGTACAAAGCTGTCATCAAAGATCAGCGGCATGTAATCACCCTCCGGCTGGATGAGCTTGGCGGCGGCGAGGCGCAATGCCAGGTAGATCTGGTCCATGGTGCCGCTGGATACCTGCTCGACCGGAACCAGGCGGGTGCGGGTGTTCATGAACACATTCAGGTTTTCATCGACGCTCATGCTGTCGTAGATGCCGCCGGTGATACCGGAAATCAAATCGGAAGCGGTCTTGTTCAGGTATAGTCCGAAGGAATCCCGGATGGTGCCGGAAAGCTCGGTCATGGTTTCCAGGGCCAGGTCGATGGCAGTAATCTCCTCGCGGATGTGGTCATTCTCCGCCAGTACCTGTTTTAAGGATTCCGTCTGGTCCTTGCAGTGTGCCAGATGATCCAGTTTTTTCTCCAGCTCCCACTGAGCCTTCTGCTGGCGGGAGATGGCATCATCACAGTTTGTTTCCTTCTCCTGGAGGGCGGTGATCTCGGAGGCCTGTTCTTTCACGGACTGCTCGGACCGTTCCAGAACCTGGCTTAACCGGACAAATTCCTCCATGCGGCTCTCAAAGGCAGTCATGGCCTCTTCTGAAATGGAGGAATCTCCCAGATGGCGGGAGAAAATCTCTTGCAGCAGCTTTTCTGTCATGGAAAATTCCTGTTTTAAGCTGCGGTTCTTCATAAAGAAAATGAGCCCTGCCGCAAAGAAGAAGACAGCCGCGGCACTTAACCCGCAGATGAGCCCCACCGTGTAGCGGGCCACGCCGGTGGATACGGAAATCAGGGCGCCGGTTCCGGGCACAACCGGATCCAGAGTCTGGGAACTGAGAAATCCCAGCGCTCCGGCTCCCAGCGCGCAGAAAACGGCCAGCACCAGTATAACAACCGGAAGTATGGCCCGGCCTTTGCGGGAGGTTGCGTCCGCTACTTCCTTATAATGGGCATAGGTGTTCCGGGCGTTCTCCTGATATGCGTGGATGGATGCCTCATCGGTAAACTGCGCCCCGTCCAGTGCCTGACGCCCTTTGGCAATCTTCTGAAGCAGAGTCTCGCGTTCCGTCTGTTTCTCGGAAAGCTGGTTCTTCACCTGGGAGCGCAGATTTTGGTAGGTCTGGAGCTGGTTCTCGTATTCCGGAGCGGAAATCTCTTTTTCAATGTTTTTGATCTCGGTCAGCAGTGCAGTGTAGGTGCGGGCGGCCTCCGGGGTGAGCTGGCGCTCAAACTCCTTGCGCCGGTTCTTTAAATAAGAAGTAGCTTTCGTGATATTCAGAGAAAGGTTGCCGGTGGTGTTCATGTTGGCAATGTAGTTTCGAAGTTCCGTCACCATGCCGCCTTCCGTCACGCATTTGAGCTGCCCGATGCTGATGGTATTGTTATAAGCCGTCTCCGTGAGGCCCCCCAGAAGAAAATCCAGGAAACCCCTGGTGGGCTCCACTTCTTTGCCTGCGGTTTCATTGACGATCACAAAAGACTTCTGGTCCTTCTGGAAGTTTCGTTCCAGACGGTAGATGACACCGTCCTTCTCCACCCGCATCCGGCCGCCGTAAACGGCCTTGTTCTGCCAGGGCTCATATTTGCTGTAAAGGTCCCCGCGGGCAGCACGCCCACGTCCCCGCTCCAGACCAAAAAGCATGCAGCGGATGAAGGTGTGCAGGGTGGATTTTCCGGCTTCGTTCTTGCCGTAAACCACGTTTAAATCTTGATCGAAAGAGACGGAGAGGTCATGGAATTTGCCGAATCCGTCGATATGTAAATCCAGTATCCGCATGGTTTAACTCCTCTCGTCTGTTGTGCGCAGCAGAGCATCGATCCCGTAATACAGCGCCTTTTTCTCAACCGGGCTTGGATCTTCCTTCTGAAACGCCTGAATATAAAAACCAATCATATCACTGGGATGTTCCGCAAACAGCTGGCAGAAATCGTACTGTGGCTCCGATTCATCCACCGCTTCCACAATCTGCAGGCGGCGCTCTAACGGTTCTAAGTCAAAGGTAATGTCCGGGTCGCGCATGCCGCGGATGCGGAACCGGTAGATATGTTCCATGCCGCGCTCTTTTACAGCATCGGTGATACGGTCGCACAGCTCGCCGTTGGTGGTGGCCGGTGTGACATGGACCACCAGCGGAATGTACTGGGTGCGCGCTACCGGAACAAATTCCAGGGAGATGACCTGGCCGGATGCCGGCTGGATCTCACCCACCACCATGCCGTGGGCGCCGGTTTCTGTTTTGTCCAACGGCTCTAAGGAACCGGGATAAGCGTAGGAAAAATCCGGCGCCAGTTCCGGCTTGTGAATGTGGCCCAGCGCCACATAGGAAAAACCGGTGCGGGCCAGACATCCTTTATCTAACGGAAGGTGGGAGGCATCGCCGCCGTGGGCCAGCAGTACATGAATGCGGCCGTCATCCGGCGCCTTGATGCCGTTTAACCGTGCCTCGTTAATCTCTGCGGTATGGTAGGAGAAACCGTGCACCTCCAGGTTTAAGTCCTTAAAATAAACAGAACTTAAGTCCTCGGACATGAGGACGGTGACATTGGGACACCAGGTGAAGCTCATGAGCGCGGAGTTGGAGCGGATGCGGTCATGGTTTCCGGCAATGATGACCACCCGCACGCCCGGAATGGTGGAGAACAGGTAGTTGACCTCTTTTAAATCCCGCAGGAGCGGCTGGCGGTGAAACAGGTCTCCGGCAATGAAGAGGCAGTCCGCGTCCCGCAGTTTAGCCTGACGCACGACCTCCGCAAAACTGTCGCGGATGGCCTGGGCGCGTTCGCGGCTCCAGGGCCGGTCACTGTCCGGGTTCATGCCCCAGTGGACATCGGCAATGTGAATGAATTTCATGGAAAACTCCTTATAAATGAAAACTGAGATGAAGCAACAATGCGGGTATGCCGGCAGTTCATCCTGCACAGTATACCCGCATAGGTTTTTGCAAATCCGGAACGTGTCAGCGACACGCACGGATTGGATTATTTGATTTACAGATCGCAGTTGCCTACGGTTCTCGGGAACGGGATGACGTCGCGGATGTTGCCCATGCCGGTTAAGTACATCACGCAGCGCTCAAAGCCAAGGCCGAAACCGGAGTGGCGGGCAGAACCGTATTTGCGAAGATCCAGATAGAACTGGTAATCCTCTTTCTTTAAGCCAAGCTCGTCCATGCGCGCGGCCAGCTTCTCTAAGCTATCCTCACGCTGGCTGCCGCCGATGATCTCACCGATGCCCGGTACCAGACAGTCTACTGCGGCAACGGTCTTTCCATCCGGATTCATCTTCATATAGAAGGCCTTGATTTCCTTCGGGTAGTCGGTTACGAATACCGGTTTCTTAAAGATCTGCTCGGTCAGGAAACGCTCGTGCTCGGTCTGAAGGTCACAGCCCCAGGATACTTTGTAGTCGAACTGGTCGTTGTGCTCTTCCAGGATCTTAACAGCCTCAGTGTAGGTAACACGGCCGAACTCAGAATTTACCACGTTGTTCAGGCGGTCTAACAGACCCTTGTCGATGAAGTTATTGAAGAATGCCATCTCCTCCGGAGCATGCTCTAAAACGTAGCGGATGACATATTTTAACATGCCCTCAGCCACTTCCATGTTGTCTTCCAGATCCGCGAAAGCCATCTCCGGCTCGATCATCCAGAACTCTGCGGCGTGGCGGGTGGTGTTGGAATTCTCTGCGCGGAAGGTCGGTCCGAAGGTGTAGATGTTGCGGAACGCCATAGCGTAGGTCTCGCCGTTTAACTGGCCGCTTACGGTTAAGTTGGTCGGTTTTGCGAAGAAGTCCTTGGTGTAATCAACAGAGCCATCTTCATTCTTCGGGATATTGTTTAAATCCATGGTGGTTACCTGGAACATCTCGCCTGCGCCCTCACAGTCACTTCCGGTGATGAGCGGGGTATGAACGTATACGAAGTCACGCTCCTGGAAGTACTGGTGGATGGCGTACGCAATCAGGGAACGCACACGGAATACAGCCTGGAAGGTGTTAGTGCGCGGACGCAGATGGGTGATGGTACGCAGATATTCCAGGGTGTGGCGCTTTTTCTGAAGCGGATAGTCCGGAGCGGACGGGCCTTCTACAGAAACCTCAGTGGCCTGAATTTCGAATGGCTGCTTTGCGTCCGGGGTAGCAACCAGGGTACCCTTTACGATGATGGCAGCGCCTACATTTAATTTGCTGATCTCCGCGAAGTTCGCCATGGTGTCATGGTAAACCACCTGCAGGGTCTCAAAATAGGTTCCGTCGCTGACTACGATAAAGCCAAAGGCCTTGGAAGCACGCACGCTGCGCACCCAGCCGCCGATGGAAACCTCTTTATCCAGGTAAGCTTCCCGGTTTTTATACAGTTCTCTTACAGTAACTAAATCCATAATACTTCTCCTTTGATCTGTACTCTTTTCAATCTTTTAACAGATATATCATTATTTGCATACTTAAACAAGATTATACTTCATTTTATAAAGTGATTCAACAAAAATATCGAAATTCGGACATTTTTGGGCCGCCTTAAAAATGTGGTATGCCCAATCGCACAAATTGTGTTATATTTTTCTTTATCTACCATATATAGACAAAAAAGAAAATAACTCGAAAAGTGTCGGAAAATGTACAAAAATTATTGAAAATAATACAATTATTTGTTCACTATTTCTGAAATGTGTGGTATAATAGTAGTCACAAGAAAACACTACAGCGAGGTGATAACGTGATTAAAAAGGAAATGATTGCCATGCTTTTGGCAGGGGGACAGGGCAGCCGCCTTGGAGTATTAACACAAAAAGTCGCAAAACCGGCAGTATCGTTTGGCGGCAAATACAGAATCATCGACTTTCCGCTCAGCAACTGTATCAACTCTGGCGTCGATACAGTTGGCGTTTTAACACAGTATCAGCCATTACGTCTGAACAGTCACATCGGAATTGGTATTCCGTGGGACTTAGACCGTAATGTCGGAGGAGTTACCATTCTTCCTCCATACGAGCGGAGCAAGGGCAGTGACTGGTATACCGGTACTGCAAATGCGATTTATCAGAACCTGGAATACATGGAGAGTTACAATCCGGACTACGTTCTGATCCTTTCCGGCGACCACATCTACAAGATGGATTACGAGGTTATGCTGGAATATCACAAAGCAAACAACGCAGATGTCACCATCGCATGTATGCCGGTACCGATCGAAGAAGCAAGCCGCTTCGGTATCGTGATCACCGACGACAATAACCGCATTACCGAGTTCGAGGAGAAGCCGGCGCATCCGCGCAGCAATCTGGCTTCCATGGGTATCTACATATTCAGCTGGAAGGCACTGAAGGAAGCCCTCATTGCCATGTCTGAGGAGCCGGGCTGCGATTTCGGTAAACACGTTATTCCGTACTGCCACGGCAAGCAGGAGCGCATCTTCGCTTACGAGTACAACGGCTACTGGAAAGATGTAGGAACTCTTGGCTCCTACTGGGAAGCAAACATGGAGCTCATCGACATCATTCCGGAGTTCAACCTCTACGAGGAATACTGGAAGATTTACACCAAGAGCGACATCATCCCGCCGCAGTATGTGGCAGCGGACGCAGTCATTGAGCGCAGCATCATCGGCGAGGGCACCGAGGTACACGGAACCATTACCAATTCCGTCATCGGCGCAGGCGTTACCATTGAACCGGGCGCAGAGGTACACGACTCCATCATCATGCGTGACTGTGTGATCAAGGCAGGCGCGAAGGTGAACAAGGCCATCGTTGCAGAAGATTCCACGGTGGGCGAAGGCGTTGAGCTTGGTGTTGGCGAGTACGCGCCGAGCAAATACGATCCGAAGGTTTACCAGTTTGACCTGGTTACCATCGGTGAGCACAGCGTGATCCCGGATCACGTAAAGATCGGTAAGAATACCGCAATTTCCGGCGTCACCACTCCGGAGGATTACACCGACGGAGCACTGGCAAGCGGAGACTACATTATAAAGGCAGGTGGCGTACGATGAAAGCGATTGGTATTGTATTAGCAGGCGGAAACAGTAAGAGAATGCGGGAATTATCCAACAAACGTGCGATTTCCGCAATGCCGGTTGCAGGCAGCTACCGCAGCATTGACTTTGCGCTCAGCAACATGAGCAACTCCCATATCCAGAACGTGGCAGTATTTACCCAGTACAACTCCCGTTCCTTAAACGAGCATTTAAGTTCCTCCAAGTGGTGGGATTTCGGAAGAAAACAGGGCGGACTTTACGTATTCACCCCGACCATCACCGCAGAGAACAGCGACTGGTACCGCGGCACGGCAGATGCCCTCTACCAGAATCTTTCCTTTTTAAAGAACAGCCATGAGCCATATGTAGTCATCGCTGCAGGCGACGGCATCTACAAGCTGGACTACAACAAGGTTCTGGAATATCATATCGAGAAGAAAGCAGACATTACTGTAGTCTGCAAGGACATGCCGGAGACAGAAGATGTCACCCGTTTCGGTCAGGTCAAACTGAACGATGACGGCCGCATCATCGACTTCGACGAGAAACCCATGGTTTCTACCTCCAGCACCATCTCCTGTGGTATCTATGTCATCCGCAGACGCCAGCTCATTGAACTCATCGAGCGCTGCGCCGCAGAAGACCGTGTGGACTTTGTACGCGATATCCTGGTACGTTACAAGAACTTAAAACGTATCTACGCATACAAGATGGATTCCTACTGGAGCAACATTGCTTCCGTAGATTCCTACTACAAGACCAACATGGACTTCTTAAAACCGGAAGTACGCAACTACTTCTTCAAGGAATATCCGGATGTATACTCCAAGGTGGATGATCTTCCGCCGGCAAAATACAATCCGGGCGCCCTGGTTAAGAACAGTCTCATCTCCAGCGGCTCCATCATCAACGGAACCGTAGAGAACTCTATTCTGTTCAAGAAAGCATATGTAGGAAACAACTGCGTGATCAAGAATTCCATCATCCTGAACGATGTTTATATCGGTGACAACACTGTCATTGAGAACTGCATCGTAGAGAGCCGCGATACCATCCGGGCCAACACCACTTATATCGGTACACCGGACGATATCAAGATTGTTATCGAAAAGAACGAGCGCTATACACTGTAACAGTGCACTGCTGAAAAAATAGCAGTTTTGACATCATGAAAACACGCAGTCGGCTGAACGGGACAGGCTTTCAGGCTTATCCCGGGCAGCCGCATAAGAACGGGGGAGGGGTTTCCACATGCAGATAACAGATGTGAGAGTGAGAAAGATTGAAAAAGAAGGGAAAATGAAAGCAATCGTTTCCATTACCATAGATAACGAATTTGTTGTTCATGACATCAAGGTCATCGAAGGCGAGAAAGGATTGTTCATTGCCATGCCGAGCCGCAAGGCTGCGGATGGTGAGTACCGTGATATCGCACATCCGATCAATTCGGGAACCCGCGATATGATCCAGTCTGTAATCCTTGAGAAGTACGCAACCGCGGCTCTGGAGGACCAGCAGGAAGAGCTGGCATAAACAAATAAGGAAAGTCTAAGGAGTGCCGGGCGGAAAATTTATTCTGCCCGGCGCTCTTTTTCTGCCTGAAAAATACCAATTTTGCCGAAATGCTTGCATCTAAAGAATTTGCTTGCTATATTAAGGGTACAAGGGAGGGATTCGTTATGGAAAACACAAAAGTACATGATGATTTACATACAGAAGTAATGGAAAATGTGATTCATATTCAGATGCTCGGCGGCTTCAACATGACTTACCGGGGGCAGCCGGTGATGCTGGGCAAGAGCCTCAGCAGTAAAATGCTCCATCTGCTGATGCTTCTCATCTACAGCAGGGGAGAGGGCATCCGCCGGACCCGCCTGCTGGAGCAACTTTACGGGGACAGTGACACGGAGCAGGCTGCCAATTCTCTGAGGGCTATGATCTTCCGCCTGAGAAAAAGCCTGATCGCGGCCGGACTGCCAGATGGAGAGTATATCTCCACAAAGGGCGGCGTATATATGTGGACAGCGGAGCATGTGGATGTGGAGCTGGACGTAGAAGTGTTCCAGAAACAGGTTATGGCAGCGTTAGAAGAGAAGGAGCCGCTGAAAGAGGTGGAACTTCTGGAAGAAGCCTGCGGCCTGTATAAAGGTGAGTTCCTGCCGCTCATGATCGCGGACGACTGGGTATCTGCCGCAAACTGGAAGTATCAGGAGCTTTACTTTAAGGTGCTGAGGGAACTTGCCAGACTCTTAAAGAAACAGAACCGTTACGAGGAACTGCTTCCTTACTGCGAGCAGGCGCTGAGCCGCTATCCATATGAAGAGTGGCAGCTGGTCAAGCTGGAGTGTCTGACTGCCATGAAGGAATATCAGACGGCAGTGGAATATTATGAGCAGATCGCCAAGGAATCCCAGCAGGAATACGGCATCCGCATGTCAGATGAGATGATGGAGCATTACCGGGCAATCCGCAACATGATCCAGTATGAGATGAATAATATAGAAGAAATCCAGCAGCACTTAAGACCGGATCCTAACGTATTTGGCGCAACCCGCTGCGATTACCTGACTTTTATTGATATTTACCGGTACATCGTCTGGGTGCTGGGACGGGAAGATACCAGAGCGCATCTGGTGCTCTTTACTCTCATTGACCGGGAAGGCGAGCCGCTGGAGTCTTCGGAACAGCTGGAGGAGGTACGGCAGAGACTGGAGCGCGCGATCATCCGCTCCGTGCGCCGTTCCGATCTGTATACCCGCTACGGTAAGAACCAGTTCCTGGTGCTGGTAACCAGCACAGATCAGAAGGGATGCCACATCGCGGCAGACCGCGTGTGTAAGAACTTCCGGGCAGCAAACCGGAGAAAGAAGATCAACGTCTACTACGCCTGCAGACCGGCTCTGGCCGTTGTCGGAGACAGCCTGAAAAAGAACATGGGAAAGAATGTTAAGGAGCTGGAAATTTCCGAAGAACCCGCAGCGGAAAATGCCGGAGAACATGCTCCGGAAAACGAGAGTTAAGAAACCGTTAAAATAGGCAGAGACAGGCATAAAATGTGGCAAAAATAAGAAAAAAATCTGGAGGAAACGCGGAAAGTAACGGCTGATGTAACGCCCCAAAGCGTATACTGAACTTGACAATGAAACCATTGTCTGGAAAACGCTATTATTCATATTCAGATAGCCAAAATAAAGGGAAAAGGAGAGAGAAGTATGAAAGGACTCGAAGCGAAAACACTGGGCCTGAAAAAGATGATCAGGCACGAGTATAAACGCATCGTGGCGTTTATGCTGACCGTAGCCATGGTTGCAACCAACTTTGGCACAAACCTGACCGTAGCGTTTGCGGCAGGCGAAGAAACAAGCTCTCTGTTCCTGCTCGACAGCAGTGAACTGGAGGATGCAATCAGCACCGCTCTGGAAAGCGGAGAAGTGTTTGATTTCTCTTCATTAGAGCTGAAAGCAAAACAGAAGAGCCTGAAAACTTCCTATGAAAAGTTAATAGGAAGCAAGGCCGGAAAGGTATACCAGCTGGATGTAGACGTAGACAGCAGCTACGCATCCGAGAACACAGACCTGCAGGTATTTTACAACGCAGGCACTGACAGCGTGGTATTCCTGTTCATCAACGAGAGTGACATGGCAGTTACCTTCCGCGCAAACGTAAGCGGCTATGAGACTGCACGCGTCACCGTAAACCCGAACACCTCCAACATCGAGGACGCAGAGGGCGTTGAGAACGCAGAAGACTACAGCAACACCACCATGGTGAACGATGAGAAAAAGGCAAAGGCAGAGGTTGTAAAGCCGGAGGGCGAGACTTCTGAGACTGTTGAGAACGGTTCCGATGAGACTGAGGAAGAAACCAAGGCAGACGTAACCGAGAGCGAGACCGCTTCCGAGAACGGCGAGACCGAGGAAACCACCGGCGCTGAGAATTCTTCTGAGACTGAAGAGACCACTGCAGCAGAGGAGACCGAGGCAGAGGTTGAAGAGACTGCAGAAGAAACCGAAGCAGCTGAGCCTGAGACCGAAGCACCGGCAGTAGAGGAAGAGCTTCAGGCAGAAGAGGGAAGCGCAACCGCATCCATCTCCGCAAAAGAAGTATTCCGCGTAAGCACCAGCGCAGAAGTGGCTGAGGAAACCTTAGCAGACAGCACTGAGGAAGAAACTGAGGCTGAGACCGAGGCAGAAGCTCCGGAGAAAGAAACCGAAGCACTCCCGGAGACCACCGAGGCAGAAGAAACCGTTGCTGAGGATAAGACCGAAGAAACCGCAGCAGATGAGTCTAAGGCAGATGAGACCACCGCAGCAGATGAAACCGCAGACGGTGAGACCGTGGCTGACGAGACCAAAGACGGTGAGCTTGTAAACGACGAAACTGAGGCTCCGGCTGAGAATCCGGCAGATAACAATGGTGACAGCAGCGAAGTTGACTTTGATGGCGATGAGCAGTTCCTGGAGGACGATTCCATCGAACTTATGGGCGAGCTGGCAGGTAAGGCATACAACACCGTAACCATCTGGGGACGCGCAAACGCAAGAGCCTATGCAGTGAAGGCAGAAGATCTGGTTGGCGAGGCAGCAGTAGAAGGCCAGTACAACGTAGATTACTCCGTAGACCCGGTAGGCGCAGCAGCAATCAAGGGCGCTCATACCGTAAACGAGGGCGAGACCCTGTACTTCGCAGTAGACCCGCAGGTAGGTTATGAGATCACCGAAGTAACCGCCAACGGCGAGGAACTGGAAGAAGTAGACGCAGCAGGCGTAGCCAGCGCATCCAACCTGGAGAAATACGCACACGTTTACGCAGTAGAAGAAGTAAGCGAAGATCTGGAGATCGTAGCAAGCCTGGAAGAGACTGAAAACGTGGCACATCCGGAATTCAACGCATCCTATGTAAGCAGCGATGGCGTAACCATCAGCCTGCACGCAGAAGAAGGCATCCTTCCGGAAGGCACCGAGCTTGACGTAACCGAAGTAACCGAGGCAATTGGCGACACCATCAAAGAGAAGATGGAAAGCGAGTCCGAGGGTGCGGAAGTCAACAAGGTATTAGCATACGACATCAACCTTCTTTATAATGGAGAGAAGCTCAGCAACAGCTGGTCCGAGGACGGCTATGTAGACGTAACCTTCACCGGCGCACCGATTCAGGAAATGACTGAGACCTCCGATAAAGTAGAGATCGTAGCCGTAGACGACACCAGCAAGACCCAGCTGACTGCAGAAAAGGCAGAAGTCGTAGAGGCCAGCGAGCTGAAGCTGGAAAGCGTAAGCGAGCAGAGCGTAGAGGGTGAGGCTGTAGAAGAAGTTGGATTCAAGGCAGAGCACTTTACGATTTATGCGGTGACATCATATGGATATTATTATGAATATTCTGAGAAGCTTCATGATACAATTGTGGGTTATAATACGACAAAAACTATATATTCTGATAAAAAAACGTGGGATAATGCTTATTATTGGGAAGTTTCCGATACGAGTATTCTTACTGTGGGCGCTAATGAATACAAATTGAAAGATAATACATGGCGCAATAGTACTCAGTTAAAGACGAAAAATAAGCAGGGAATGTCATATGTCTATCTGAAAGATGCAGAGGGCAATATTATTGATAGTGCAGCTATTTGGGTTCCTGCAAAACCAAGTGATTATGAAAAAGCGGAATTCTATTATCTCCTAGATCCTACTATGGATGCAAATTCTAATGAGAAAGCTAACTGGGGGCCGTGCCTTGGTACTGGAACAATTGATCTCACGAATGTTCCATCATGGTCGAAGGGGCAAAATGGAGCGGAAAATACATTTGATAATGTACAGAACAGAGTTAAAACCTGGCCTGATGGAATGGTAACATTTGAAAATGGTTTTATTAAGCTCAATAAGGGAGACGCTTGGGATCAGATATTTAACAACTATAAAGCATCTGTTGCAACTGAGTTGGGAGTTAATAATTTAACAAAAGATGATGTAACTGCAATTTATCTTGAACCGGTAAAAATTTCACGAAAGAACAATGCTACTATAGATAAGCATGTGGATTGCAATGTCAGCGTTGTAGCAAAGGATATAGTTACTGTTACTGTGAAACTGCAGGATGCAGGCGCATCGACATTCCAAATTCCGGATGCTGACAAGGGATATAATTTAATAAAGGGTAACAAGGCTAAAGCCCTTAATGGTACATATCCTGCTGAGAGAACAGTTGATGGAAAGAAGTATAAGTTTGTTGGATGGTACAAAAATGAAAATCTGAGTGGAACGAAATACAGTGCCAGCGATATTCCAAATTATGTGGTTAATGAGAATACCACATTTTATGCTAAGTATGTCCCGGAACTTAAGGTGAATTATGATTTAAATGGTGGCGATTGGGGCAATGTCGCTAAACAGTATTCTGTTTTTGCAGGTGATACGGTTACTGTAGTAAGTACTGTACCAACACGCCAGGGATACGAATTTGATGGATGGACTTGTTCTGAGACTTCACATCCGGAACACAATGGTGGTTCTAGCTTTACGATGCCTGGACGAGATGTGACATTAACAGCGAAGTGGAGAGCTAAGACAGTATCTTATACAGTAAATTATTATTGGGTAGGAACTAAAACCACGGTAACAGATTCGAAAACAGTACAGCAATATCATGTTGATGATGTTGTAAATGAATCGGCTATTTCGGTTAAAGGTTATACGCCTATTAACACACCGTATAATTTATCCTTAAAGCTTGGTCCGGATAGTACGGCAAATCAGATTGATTTCTATTACCGTAAAAATGTAACATTGACTGCTAATAGTAATAGTTTACCGTATAATGGCAAGGAACAAGAAGTAAAGGGCTATAGCCCATCTGATTCTAGCGCTAAGTTCACTGGAATTACTGTTGGAGCTAAGGGAAAAAATGTAGACGTATATCCGGCAACATTCCCAGAGGGAACAATAGGAAAAATTTCATCAGATGGGAAATATATCGTTACTGAAGTTGTAGATGGTAATTTAACTATTACACGTAAAACAGTAACACTTGTAAGTGCAGATCTGAGCAGACCGTATAACGGAGAGGCGCTGACAAATGCAGAAGCAGCAAGCCTTAATGTAAGAGTGAATGCAAA